>JAYTZE010000431.1:0-13276 GCA_043742385.1 Ilumatobacteraceae bacterium | reverse complement strand
ATGGCCGGGATGGTGGAAGGAACGGCGGTCGTAGCCGCATCCGTCGCAGCGACGGTTCCCGTCGTGGCTGTCGTGCCACCGGTCGCCGGGGTCGTCGTCGGGCTTGCTGAGTTGTCGCTGCTGCACGCGGCAGCCAATGACAGCGGAATCAACAAGAGAATGGCGCGGCGAAACGACATGTGCGTGTCCTTTGCAATCAGGGGTCGAGTTGTTGCCAGTGCACAACGGGCAACTGTCGCGTTGCGAGAAACTCGCGGAGCGCCCCTACGGTCATGCGTGGGCCGAGCCTATCGCGGCGGGTCATGGCGCCGTGGGCCGGATGGCGTCGAACAGGGCCAGCACATTGTCGGCGCCGACTCCGACCCGATGACCGGTGCGCGAGATGAAGCCCAGCTGGATGCCGGCCGCCGGCTCGTTGGCTGCGAAGAACTGCTCGTGTCCGTCGTCGTCGACCAAGACATCGGTCAACAGGGGCGTGCCCGCATCGTCAAGACAGGCGCGGGCGAAGCCGGCATTGAGCACCTCGACCGCCACATGCTGCACACCTTGGCCGTGCTGTTCGAGATACGCGGCGACGCTGGGCGACGCGTTCGGACCGACCAACACCAACGTCACGCCGCCGGCCGCGAGCGTGCAGATTCCGGGCCGCACAGCACCGGCCATTGCCACCTCGCGGAATCCGAACCGGGCCTGCAGAGTGGCCGTCGCCAGGTCGAGGTCATCGACGGCGACGACAACATGATCGACGCGAGTCGCAACGGTATCGAGCCCGCTGTGCACTTCGCCCGTCGTCGCGGGCTTCTCGGGAGCAGCATCGGGCCGATGGCCGGCGACCTCGATGCGATGGGTTTCGGTCAGCAACACGCGGAACAACTGCTCGGCGAAGTCGGGGTCGATCCCGGCCTCGATCGCCTGCTGCCGACGGGTGGTCACGACGTCGCGGACGCGGGCAGGCTGGATGACGGGGGTGTCGCATCCTTCCTTCACTGCGGCAACCTGACGACAGACGGCGAGACGTTCGGCGATGATCGCGATCAGCGCGCCGTCGAGTTGATCGATGCGCGAGCGGAGGTCGTCGAGGTCGGCCACAGGGTGCACCGTACCTGCTCAGTTGCCCTGCATGCGCTGTGACACGTGCCAACCCATCACGGCGCGCTGCAGCACGTTCAGCAAGACCAGGCTGATCGTTCCGAGGACCGCCATCGACAGGATCGCCGCCCACAGGCGGTCGCCCTGATTGCCTGCAACGGCCCGTGCACCGATCTGACCGAGACCGCCGGCGCCGCCCTCGGCGAGATAGGCGACGACCAGCGCCAAGCCGGTGTTGTACTTGGCGGCAGTGAACAAAGATGGAAGCGCAGATGGCAGTCGGAGATGCCACAGCACCTCCCAACGCGAGGCATCGACTGACGCGAACAGTTCTCGGCTCCACGGGTCGGCACCGCGCATGCCATCGGCGGCGGCGAAGGCGAATGCGGGCAGCGAGACCAGCGCCACGATGAAGACGACGGGTTTGTCGGAGAAGATGCCGAATCCGATCTTGACCGATGCGATGTAGGCGGCGAAGGGTGTGACCGCGATCAGCGTCAAGACGGGCTGGGTCGCGTACTCCACGAAGGTCGACGCAGCCATCGCTGCCCCCACGACGAGGGCCACGACGACCGAGATGGCGAACCCGAGCGCGGCGTGCTGCATGGTGGTCAGCGCTGCCCGGAAGTAGTCGTCGGGAAACCTGGCCATGTACCGCACGATTCGGCTCGGCGATTCCAGAACGAAGGACTGCACGTCGAAGATTCGTACCAGCGCTTCCCACGCACTGAAGAACAGAGCCAAGCCAACGATCGGCGCGAAGTAGCGAGTGCGGTTCACGCACGCGCTCCTTCCAGCAGCGCGTGCCGGACCTGTGTGCACAGTTCGAAGAATCGCGGATCGTCGTCGACCTCGTCGGAACGTGGCCGGGCGAGATCGACGTTGATGTCGGCGAGAATCCGCGCCGGCCGAGCGGAGCTGACCAGTACCCGATCGCTGAGCGCCACGGCTTCGCTGATCGAGTGGGTGACGAACAGCGTCGTCACGCCACGGCCCTCGACCAACTGATTCAGCAGCCCGCGCATCTCCGACCGGGTGATCTCATCGAGAGCGGCAAGCGGTTCGTCCATGGCCAGCACCGGTGCACCGAGGGCGAGGGCTCGAACGAGTGCGACCCGTTGTTGCATACCACCGGAGAGTTCGTACGGACGGGCGTCGAGGAAGGAGCCGAGTCCCACTCGTTCCAAGAGTTCGATCGGATCGCTGGTCGTCGTGCCGTTGGCTTTGCTGTTGACGTCGAGCAGCAGCCGGGCATTGGCTCGGACGGTTCTCCACGGCAGCAGACCAGGGTGCTGTGGCACCATCGCCACTTGCTTGTGGCGCCGCGCCTCGACGGCCGGTTCACCATGCACCAATGCCTGTCCAGCACTGGCGGGCTCCAGGCCGGCGACCACGCGCAGCAATGTCGACTTGCCGCACCCCGACGGGCCGATGACGCTGACGAACGAGCCTTCTTCGACCTCGAGGTCGATCCCCGAGATGGTCTCCAGGGCTCCGAACGATTTGCGCAATCCTCGCAACGAGACAGCACTCGTCATGGTCGATACGGTTCCAACAATCGCTCGACGTGCTTGGCGAGGATGTCGAGTTCGATGTTCACCCCCGCTCCCGGCGCCAAGGCGCCCAACGTGGTGACGTCGGCGGTGTGCGGAATCACCGCAACTCGAAACGTGTCGGCGGTCAGGTCGAACACGGTCAGACTGATGCCATCGACAGCGATCGAGCCTTTCTCGACGAGGTACCGCATCTGCGCTGCGGGCAGGCGAACGACCAGATCGGGCGCCGGCGCGACGACTTCGCCGGTGCAATCGACGTGACCGAGCACCAGATGGCCCCCGAGTCGTTCTCCCAGTGCCAACGGGCGTTCGAGATTGACCCGATCTCCCGGTCGCAGACTGGCCAGCGACGTGCGCTGCAGCGTCTCGACGCTCATGTCGGTGGCCCACCAAGCGCCACCGCTGTCGTTGCCCCTGTCGACCAGCGTCAGGCAGCAACCGTTGACGGCGATGGACGCACCGAGGTACGAGCCTTCCAACACCTTGCGCGCAGCGATGCTCAATCGGGCACCGTCCCCCCATTCGGTGCGCACTATTTCGATCCCCTTCACCGTGCCCAATTCCTCGACGATCCCGGTGAACATTGCTGCGAGTGTACGGTGCGGGGCAATTGAGCGCTGCGGCGCTATCATGGAAACGTCCGCTGGGGCTCAACCTCTGGCGTGATGCGTGCCAGTTCTACGAATTGGAACGCGACCTCCAACCCAAGGAAGGCATCGACATGTCCAAACTGGACACGATCAACGCGCACAAGGTGCACGACAGCGACACCGGTTCACCGGAAGTGCAGATAGCACTGCTCACCGCCCGGATCAACCAGCTCACCGAGCACCTGAAGAATCACAAGAAGGACCACCACAGTCGTCGTGGTCTGCTGATGCTGGTCGGTCGTCGTCGACGAATGCTCGACTACGCTCGTAACATCGACGTCGAGCGCTATCGCCAGATCGTTCAGAAGAACGGCTTGCGTCGCTAGTCGCCAATCAATTCTTGGGCCGGGCCTCATGGCTCGGCCCTTGTCACATAGGCCCGTCGGGCCGCTAATCCGAGCAGCAACCAAGTCGGTTGTCAGTCGAGAGCCCCGCACATGGGCGGCGGGGTTGCCGACTGGGAACCGGCGTGCTGCTCCTTCACACGGCGCACAGGATGTGCGTCGACAACTGAAAGGAGCTCGCAATGGCAGAAGCCATTCGAGTGTCAGGCCCAGTTTCGGGTACTGACAAGACCCTGTCGTTCGAGACAGGGAAATTTGCCCAGCAAAGCCAGGGCGCGGTGTTCGCCAGCATTGGCCGCACCACTGTGCTCGCCACCGCAAACGCAGCCAAGGACGTGCGTCCGGGAACGGATTTCTTCCCACTGACGATCGATGTCGAAGAGCGTGCATACGCAGCCGGCAAGATCCCGGGTTCGTTCTTCCGTCGTGAAGGCCGACCCACCGAGGATGCCATTCTCACCTGTCGCCTCACCGACCGGCCGTTGCGCCCCGCGTTCCCCGAGGGGTTCCGCAACGAGACCCAGGTCGTGCTCACCGTGATGGGCGCCGACATGGCCAACCCGCACGACGTGCTCAGCATCAACGCTGCCTCTGCATCGTTGATGATCTCGGGCATACCGTTCGACGGACCGATCGGCTCCGTCCGCATCGCCCACAGCCAAACCGGCGAGTGGATCCCTCACCCCACCTATGAAGAGGGTGAAGCCAGCACGTTCGAACTGGTCGTCGCCGGTCGTCAACTCGAGAACGGCGAAGTGGCGATCATGATGGTCGAAGCCGGTGGTACCGCCAAGAGCATGGAGTACTACGCAGCCGGAGCCCCGAAGGTCGACGAGAAGGTTCTCGCCGGCGGTCTCGACGCCTGCAAGGTGTGGATCAAGGAGTCGATCGCGCTGCAGCGTCAGCTCGTCGCCTCGGTGATCGCTACGCGTGGCCCCATCGTGCCGATGACCTACACCCCGCAGCTCGACTACGGCCAGGACGTCTTTGACGCCGTTGCTGCCATCGCTGCCGACGGTGTGGCCAAGGCCGTCACCATCAGCGCCAAAGCCGAGCGCAACGCCGCGACCGACGCAGCCGCAGCCGAAGCGATCGAGAAGTTGTGCGGAGAAGGCGCCGAGTTCGCCGGTCGTGAGCGCGAAGTGAAAGAAGCTGTGCGCAGTCTCACCAAGAAGTCCGTCCGCAAGCGGATCGTCGACGAGGGTCTGCGCATCGACGGTCGTGGTCCTCGTGACCTGCGTCCGCTCAGCAGCGAGGTCACCGTGCTGCCGACCGCGCATGGCACCGGCCTGTTCCAGCGTGGCGAGACCAGGTGATGAACGTCGTCACCATGGCCATGCCCCGCATGAACCAGTTGATGGACACCCTCAGCCCGGAGACCCACAAGTACTTCTTGTTCCACTACAACATGGCCCCGTGGGCCAATGGTGAGACCGGTCGTGTCGGTTCGCCGAAGCGCCGCGAGATCGGTCACGGAGCGCTCGCCGCCCGTGCTCTGCTGCCGGTGCTGCCGAGCCAGGAGGAGTTCAGCTACACACTGCGCCTCGTGGCCGAGGTGTTGGCCTCCAACGGTTCGACGTCGATGGCGTCGGTGTGCTCCGGCTCGCTGGCCCTGATGGACGCCGGTGTGCCGATCAAGGCTGCCGTTGCGGGTATCGCCATGGGCCTCGTGTATGCGGAAGGCAAGTACACCACCCTCACCGACATCCTCGGTGCGGAGGACGCGTTCGGCGACATGGACTTCAAGGTCGCCGGTACGTCGGAGTTCGTCACGGCACTGCAGCTCGACACCAAGATCGAAGGCATCCCTGCCGACGTGCTGGCCGCCGCGCTCGATCAGGCGAAGGAAGCTCGTACCGAGATTCTGGCCAACATGAACGCGTGCATCTCCGAGCCACGCGCCGAGGTTGCTGCCACCGCTCCGAAGATCATCTCGATCACCATCCCGATGGACAAGATCGGTGAGGTCATCGGGCCGAAGGGCAAGGTGATCAACACCATCCAGCAAGAGACCGGCGCCGACATCGCAGTCGACGACGACGGCTCGGTTGGCATCGTCACCATCGGTGCGGTCGAGGCCTCGAAGATGGAGGAAGCCAAGGCGCGCATCCTCGCCATCGTCGACCCGCCGAAGGCCGACGTCGGTGCGACGTACCTGGGCAGGGTTGTCAACGTCACCAAGTTCGGTGCGTTCGTCAACATCCTTCCCGGCCGCGACGGCCTGGTGCATATCTCCAAGCTCGGCAAGGGCAAGCGGATCAACAACGTCGAAGACGTGCTGACGCTCGGCCAGGAGATCGAGGTCGTCGTCGAGGAGATCGACGAGAAGGGCAAGGTCAGCCTGACCCCTGGCGCCTCGTGGAACCCCTTCCCCAACGGTGATGGTGGCTCCGCCGCCGCTCCCGCCGCCGTCGCGACGGGCGATCCCGTCGCCGTCGGCGACCGTCCGGTTGCCGTCAGCTTCGACGACGCGTTCGACGCTGAACTCGCCGGTGAACTTGGCGATCTCGGCCCCGGCGGCGAAGCCGGCGGCGGTGCCGCTGATCGTGGTGCCGACCGAGGTGATCGCGGCCCGCGCCGCGATGATCGCGGCGGCGCTCGTAACCGCGGCCCGCGCAGGCACCGCTGATTGAAGTCGCAGCTCTGTGTCAGCACATGGAACGACTGTCGTTCAATGCGCTGACAGAGATCGCTGATCGAGGCAATCGATGACCGACCTGCGGATCACTCAACTCGAATCCGGCCTCACCGTGGCCACCGAATACGTGCCTGGCGCGTTGTCGGTGGCCACCGGTGTCTGGGTCGGAGTCGGTTCGCGCGACGAACCGGCAGAACTCAGTGGCGTCAGCCACTTCCTCGAACACTTGCTGTTCAAGGGAACTCCCACGCGCACATCGCAGGAGATCTCCCGGTCCGTAGACCGCGTCGGCGGCGACTTCAACGCATTCACCTCCAAGGAGTACACCGCGTACTACTGCCGGCTGCCGGCACGCCACGCCGTGTTCTGTGTCGACCTGCTCGGCGATGTGCTTCTGCGCCCGGCCCTGCGCGAGGCCGACGTCGACAGCGAGCGGTTGGTGATTCTGGAAGAACTGGCGATGGACGATGACTCGCCCGACGACGTCGCCCATCGCACCTTCGCTTCTCAGTTGTTCGCCGACCATCCTCTCGGTAGAGAAACGGCGGGCGATCGTGACACAGTCCGAGCGATCAACGCTGCCGATGTTCGCCGGTTCTTCGAGTCCCACTACCACGCCGGCTCGATGGTCGTGACGCTCGCCGGCCCGATCGACCACGACGAGGCGTTGGGCCTGATCTCCGCGGCATTTGCCGACATCCGCCCGCCCGGACACGTCCCCTCGCGTCAGGCACCCGAAGCGATCGGCCGGCACCATTCGATCGACGATGACACCGAGCAGGTGCACATCGTGATTGGATGTCGTTCCCTCGCCCGTGGCGACGACGATCGAGAAGCACTCGACGTGGTCAACCATGTGTTCGGCGGTGGACTGTCGAGCCGTCTGTTCGAAGAGATCCGCGAACGCCGCGGGCTGGCCTACTCGGTGTACTCAGGTGTCTCCGCCTACACGGATAGCGGAGCGTTCCAGATGTATGCCGGTACCCAGCCCGAGCATGGCGACAACGTGATCGAACTGATGCGTGCCGAACTCGAACGTTTGGTCAGGGACGGCATCTCCGATGACGAACTCGATGTCGCAGTCGGCTACCTGACCGGTGCCTTCGAGCTCGGTCTGGAAGACACGGGTGCGCGCATGGCCCGCAACGGTGGCCAGTTGATCACCACCGGATCGATCCGTCCGATCGCCGACCAGGTTGCCCGCTGGGCCGCCGTCGATCACGCTGCCGTGAAGCGGACGATTGGTCGCGTGTTCACCGACGACCCCATCGTGGTCACCGTCGGCCCGACTACCTGACCCACGCGGCTGCTACCCAATAAGTCAGGCGCCGGCCAGTCGGCTGATCAACTGGCGGTGCTCGTCGTCGAGTGGCATGGCGTCGCCGGCGGTGGCGTTCTCTGTTGCCCTGCTCGCCTTCGACGTGGCGGGGATCGACACGGTGGTCGCCGGGTGACTCAGCCCCCACTGCAGCAACGCCTGTCCCCACGTGTGGACACCGAACGGCTCGAGCGGTGCAAGTTCGGCGCTGGACGGGGAGGTATCCATCAGATCGGCGGCAGCAAATGGGCGCATGATCAGTACACCAAGACCGAGCTCGGCAGCCAGTGGCAACAAGCGGTCCTCGACCTCTCGTTCCCGTGGGTTGTACGGAATCTGAATGGCATCGAGGCGCCCCGTGACCATCGCCGCCTCGAGCTCGTCGAAGCTCGCCGCGTTCCAATGTGTCGCGCCAACGAGCGTCACCTGACCCGAGTCGCGCAGCTCCTCGATACGCCGCAACCGCTCGGGCCAGCGAACCATATTGTGGATCTGCAACAGCTCGATGTGGCCGCCGTAGAACGACAGCGACGCTGCGATCTGACGCTCCGCTACTCGGTCGTCGTCGGTCCACACCTTTGTGGCAACGACCGCCCCCGAACGACGACTCTCGAGCGCGGCGCCCAGCGTGCGTTCCGCCTTTCCGTACATCGGCGATGAGTCGAACAAGGTCGTGCCCGCGTCGAGCGCTGCCGACACCACCTCACCGGCGAGCGCGAGATCGTCGGTGTCCAACGTCTTCGACGTGCCCATCCCGATGATCGGCACCATCGGCGCACCGGCATGCTTCGGTGAGAGCGAACGTGTCTCCATGCGGCACATTCTCGCACCGTGCTGCTGAACCCTCGCGTCAGTTCTTGTTCGCTCGCTGCCACGAGTACTGACTACGCCACCGTGAGGGCTACGAGGCCGCAGGCGCGACGAGACAGGTTGCTCGTGAGAAGCGTCAGTGCGCACCCGAGAACGACAAAGGCCGCCCGCATGACGGACGGGGCGCTATTGCGTCTGCTCTGTTGAACGCCGACCGCCCAACAACCGTTCAAGCAGCGCCGGGTCAGCCGGCCACGCCTCAAAGATCGCCTCACGCGGTACACGTCGCGCTGCGAATCGCAACGCCAACGCGACCACGACAACGTCATCGAGGGGACCTATCACGGGCAGGAACTCTGGGATGAGATCGATCGGCGACAGCACCCATAGCCCGGCGAAGACCACTGCCACCTTGGCAGCCCGAGGAACACGTGGGTCCTTGCGCAGCCGCCGAACAGTAGTGACACACGCGGGAAGGACCGACGCCAGGTCCTTCGCCGAGCCAGGCGGCAAGCGCTGAGCGAGAACGATCATCACCAGCCACGACAGCACGACAAGCGCGCAACCAAAGACCAGCCATCGAATCACCTAGACAAAGCTACGGCAGTACGAACTGCCGCTCGGCGCATGTTCGTCTGTGCACGTGAACCTGCTTGCGCTGACGTGCCGGCCCGGCTGCCGAGAGCCGCTGTCCGACGCAGCCCCAGGATGCCCCGGCCGTTCGCTGTTGAGTTCTTCCACACTCAATCACAGGGAACGGGCGGCTACGGTCAACAGGCATGTCGCAGATCAAGGTTGGCGTTGTCGGAGCCGGTGGGCGCATGGGGCGGATGGTGTGTGCCGCCGTTGCCATTGACCACGACCTCGATCTGGTTGCTGCTGTCGCTCGAAATTCGGTCGGCGAAACCCTCCATGGCGTCACCGTCACCGGCGACCTGCGATCGCTGGCCGATACAGGATGCGAGGTGGTCGTCGACTTCACGGTCGCGGAAGCGGCGCGCGTCACGCTGCCATGGCTGGCGATGCACGGCGTGCATGCGGTCGTCGGCACGACCGGATTCAATGACGCCGACATCGACAGCTTTCGCGAGGAGTTCAGCGGCAGCAACTGCCTGATCGCGTCTAACTTTGCTATCAGTGCGGTGCTGATGATGCGCTTTGCCGAACTGGCCGCGCCGTACTTCGACAGCGCCGAGATCATCGAGCTGCATCACGATGAAAAGATTGATGCACCGTCGGGCACTGCAGTCTCGACGGCGAAGCGAATGGCCGCCGCGTCGGGGGAGTGGACAGCCGATCCGACCCAACACGAGGCCTATCCCGGAGCTCGTGGCGGCATCGGCCCGGCGGGAATTCGAATGCACTCGGTGCGCATGCGCGGCCTCGTCGCCCACCAAGAAGTCATCCTCGGCGCTCATGGGCAGACGCTGACCATCCGCCAGGACAGCTACGACAACGCCAGCTTCATGCCCGGGGTGATTCTGGCGTGCAAGCACATCGCCGAGCACCCAGGCTTGACGCTGGGCCTCGACGCAATGCTGGCGATGTAACCGAGTTGCTCAGCCGAGCGCGGCCACCGCGGCGTCGTAGTCGGGCTCTTCGCCGATCGACGGCACGAGCTGGGTATGCAAGACCTTGCCCTCCTCGTCGAGCACAACCACTGCGCGGGCCATGAGACCGGCCATCTTGCCATCGGTCATGGTGACGCCGTACGAACCGAAGCCGCCTCGGAAGGTGGACGCGGTGACGACGTTGGTCAATCCTTCGGCGCCACAGAAACGAGCCTGAGCGAACGGCAGGTCGGCAGAAACGCACAACACGGTGGTGTTGTCGAGGCTCGATGCCAGTTCGTTGAACTTGCGCACCGACATCGCGCAGGTCTTGGTGTCGAGACTCGGAAAGATATTGAGGACAGTGCGTTGGCCGGCAAGGTCAGCGGGCGTGAAGTCGGAGAGATCAGCCTTGGTGAGGGTGAACGAGGGAGTGGACGAACCGACCGCAGGAAGGTCGCCGTTGGTGTTGACAGGGTTGCCCCCGAGTGAAGTTTGAGCCATGGACGATGTCTACCAGAGCAGTGCGGCGACGTCGCTAACCGCGGCCACGACGGAAGTTGGCGACGTTGCTGAGCACGACGATCACGATGGACCCGATGATGATCGGCAGTTGATAGCGCTGCAAGAAGTCGATTGCCGACTTGACCTCTGACTCGAACTGCTTGGCCAGCCACCACAGCAGCGCCAGTCGCCCGGCGATACCTACGAGCAGCAATGGCACGATTCGTCGCCACCGCGTACGCACCGTGCCGCTGAGCACGAAGACGATGTTGCTGCCGACGAAGATCGGGATGAGCGCCCATTCGGCGGCGCGATATTGCTGTTCGAACCGATCGACGGCCTCCGGTGTCATCCCGAGAAACCTCGAAAACCAGCGCAGTGCGTGATCTCCGTAGGCCCGGCCCAGGAAATGGCAGACCGCAGCTGCAAGCGTCAGTCGAGCGGTGGCGATCACGACGTAGGCGAACGGCGAGATACCTGCCCCAACCGCCCCGATCAGGTAGCGATTACGCGACGACAGCATGATCAGTTGCTCTGGCTGGGTCTTCACCCATCGGGCGAACACGATGTTGGCGATGTTGGTGCACACGACCAAACTGACAAACACAGCGAGCAGGAATGGGCCGTACGCAGGTCGCTGGTGCGGCTCGATGACCTCGTCCGCCGCTGTCGTGTTCACACGGCGACGATAACGGGCTAGAGCCTGCCCGAGGCGATCACCCTGGCCAGGAAATCACGGGTCTCGGGCCGCTCGGGCGCCGTGAACATGGCAGCTGGCGGGCCTTGCTCGAGAATCCGCCCACCCTGAAGGAAGCAGACGCGGTCGGCGATCTCGCGAGCGAAACCCATCTCGTGCGTGGCTATCAACATGGTCATTCCGGAGACTCGCATCTCGCGCACCACGTTCAACACCTCGCCGACCAGCACCGGGTCGAGGGCCGCAGTGACCTCGTCGAGCATCATGATCTCGGGGTTCATCGCCAACGCTCGAACGATCGCGACTCGTTGCTGTTCGCCACCCGACAACTGGTCGGGATAGGCGTCGCGCTTGTCGGCCAGACCGAAACGTTGCAGCAGCTGAAGTGCAGCCGCGGATGCATCCGACCGCGACACACCACGCACCCGAACGGGAGCGAGCACGATGTTGGCCATCACCGACATGTGTGGAAACAGGTTGTAGCTCTGGAAGACCATGCCGATGCGGGCTCGGATCGGGTCGGGATCGATTCCCGGCTCACTGATGTCGACGCCGTCGAGGTAGATGAGCCCGTCGTCGATCGGTTCGAGCAGATTGAGGCAACGCAACAGGGTGCTCTTGCCCGAACCAGATGCACCAATGAGGCAGAGCACTTCGTGGTCGTGGACGTCGAGGGTGATGTCGTCGAGCACCTTCTTTGTTCCGAACGATTTGGTGACCGACTGCACTTGCAGTTTGGGTGCGCTCATCCGACCAGGGTTCCGCTTGTGCGTCGACGCTCGCGGGCGAACAGGTAGTCGGTGAGCCGGGTGAGAGGGATGCTGATGCACAAGAACAGCGCTGCCGCAGCAAGGTACGGCGTGAAGTTGAACGTTCGGTCCTTGATCACGGTTGCCCGCCGCAAGGCTTCGACAGGACCCAGCAAGCTGATGAGGGCGACGTCTTTCTGCAGGCTGATGAAGTCGTTCATCAAGGGCGGCACAACTCGACGCACGGCTTGCGGCAGCACGACGTGACGCATCGTCTGGCGACCCGAGAGTCCGAGCGATCGAGCCGCGGCGCGTTGGCTCTCGTGGATGCTTTCGATTCCGGCGCGAAAGACTTCCGACACGTACGCCGAGTAGGTCATCACCAAGGCAACCGAGCCCCACATCGTGTAGCTGCCGAAGAACGAGCGACTGTTGATCAGCCCGACGACGCCGAAGCCGATCAGGAAGATCCACAGCAGCACCGGCACGCCCCGGACGACATCGGTGTACACGGTGGCCCCCAGCCGAAGTGGGTACAAGGCAGGGTTGCGCACGCCTCGGGCAAGTGAGATCAGCAAGCCGACGATCACGATGCATGGCGCACACCACACGAAGATCTGCACGTCGTAGGCGAAAGCGCGCAGGATCGGCCGGAAGGAGCTTGTGAACACGCCGCCGTCGAAGAACGACTTCCGCACGTTGTCCCATCCGGGCGTGAGCGGTATGAGGAAGATGATCGCCGCGAGCACGATGGCAGTGCTGATGGCCGCAATACGGTTTGCACGCCTGCGCTGACGACGTTCGAATATCTGACGGCGCGTGAGACCAGAACGCGCCGGTGCCGGCGCGAGTGCGTCGGCACCGGGCTGCTGGGTCATATGTTGATCAGCTGAGCTTGATCAGCGGGGCTTCGGCGTACTCGGCCATCCACGTTGTGGTGATCGTGGCCAGCTCTCCCGAATCCTTGAGAATCTTGAGCGCAGCGTTCACGCACGGAGTGAGTTTGCTGTCTTTGGCCAGCAGGAGGCCGAACTCCTCGGTGCCGCTGCCTTCAATCTGTCCAAAGACCTTGGTGCCCTCGATCTCGACGGCGGTGATGAAGAGCGCCGTGGGCAGATCGGACACGATGGCGTCGATCTGGTTCGACTCGAGTGCCTGCTTGGCCGCGGCATTGTCGGTGAAGATGAATGGCTCCGCCGTCGGCTTGATGGTCTCTTCGACGTAGGTGAGGCTGGTCGTCCCCGAGGCGACCCCGATCTTCAGACCCTGGAGGTCGGCGAGAGTCTTGGCATTGGCGGCCGGCGAATCGGCGAGCCCAAAAATTGCCTGGGCCGAGGTGTAGTAGCCGTCGCTCATATCAACGACCTGCTT
>JAYTZE010000430.1:0-6449 GCA_043742385.1 Ilumatobacteraceae bacterium | reverse complement strand
CACACCTGGGCCTCGATCCGAGCGTGGGGCCGATCGCCTTCGCAGCCATTTTGTCGCTTGGGGCTGCCGCCATCATCTGGTTTCGTCTGCGCCCCGACCCACTCGCCGTCATCGGCGGGATCGACCCATCGGCCAGCCGCGTGCAGCCGATCAAGTCGGTGAAGCGGTCGTGGGTGGTCATTCGACGCGAGCCGATGGTGCAGCTGGGCCTGGCATCCATGATCACGGTGCAGGCCGCGATGGTTGCGGTGATGACGATGACACCACCGCACATGCGCGACCACAATCAGGCCGGATCCTCCGCATATGTCATCGCCGTGCACATCGCCGGCATGTACGGCCTGGCGCCGTGGGTTGGTCGATTCGTCGAACGTGTTCGTCCTGATCGTGCAGTGGCGGTTGCCGGCCTCGTACTGGCCAGCGGTACCGCCGGTGCAGTGCTGGCCGGCTACCACCGGCCCCTGATCTTCGCCGGTCTGTTCCTGCTCGGTCTCGGTTGGAACATCGGGCTCATCGCGGGCAGCGCGCTGGTGACGAGCTCGGTGGAGCTATCGGAACGTGTCGAACTGCAGGGAACCGCCGATCTGATGATGAGTTTCTTCGGCGGTTGCGCAGCGTTCGCCTCCGGCTTCATCAAGCGAGCCTGGGGTTTCCATCTACTCGCCAACAGTACGAGCATTGCGGCGCTGGCCCTGGCCATGTTCGCCGGAACCAGGTGGCTCAGCTCCCGCGAAGGCGCTTACTCAGCTCGTTGAGGCGTTCTTTCTCGGCCTTGCTCAGCGAGTTCATACCCGTCGCGCTGATCTTGTCGAGTAACTCGTCGAGTTCGCTCTGCGCCACCGACACCGGCGTCGTGCCGGCCCAGGGTCCGGCGACGACTGCCGGCCGCCTGCTTCGCTTTGGCTCTCGGCGCCGATGCGGCATCGAGACCTTGGGGATCCAGGGGAAGCCTTCGAGCATGCCAACGGCTCGGGCGGCGAGCGCGCTGACGAGAAGCGAGACGACGAAGAACACCAACTGGCGGCCGTTGCGATCGCCGGTGAGCTGCAGCACCTCTGCTGCGACGTAGATGGCGCCGAGCACCCAGGCCGGGATACCGAAGAAGAACCGTACGTTCGGGTATTCGGCGATGAACGTCAGCAACACCACGAGTTGCACGGTGTGCACCCCGAACTGTGGAAGATCCAGGGCCGTACCGACGAGGCCAGGAATGACGATGATCATCGTCAAGTACCAGGCGAATCGCGTGCGACCGGCCTGTTCTTCGAGGCGGCTGCCGAAGTACCACAGCACGGCGATCGACACGATCACCCACAGCAGTTGGCGATCGAATCCGTTGGCCAGCGGCCAGGAGGCAACTCGCCACACTTGCCCGGAGGTGACCTCGTCGGGAATCAGCGCCAGCCAGACGAGGATCGTCTTGTCGATTGCGTACACCAGCACCGATACGGCGCACATCAACCCCAGAAGGGCCGCCGAGCCGATCTCCAATGTGCCGACGCGGAACCATGGATCGTTCGGTCCCCGACGGTTCGGCTTGGAGTACGCAAATCGACCGGCCACGGGCCAAACCCTACCGCGGGTCGCGGCGCGAGAGGCCCAGCCTCGACATCGCCGTAACCTCAGCGTCAATGGTGCAGCGTCCGCCAACCGGCACGATTCCCGACACGCCTGGGTCGTACCAGTTCAAAGACGCGCTCGGTCGGGTGATCTATGTCGGGAAGGCATCGAGCCTTCGTCAACGGCTGTCGAACTATTTCCAGGACCCGCGCAACATGCATCCGCGGACGGCGCAGATGGTTGCCACGGCCGAGACGGTCGAGTGGATCGAGGTACGCAACGAGGTCGAGGCGCTGATGCTCGAGTACAGCCTCATCAAGCAGCACCGCCCCCGCTTCAACATTCGCCTGCGTGACGACAAGAGCTATCCGTTCCTGGCCGTGACGCTCGACGAGCAATTCCCCAGGGCATTGGTTATGCGTGGCCGCAAGCGCAAGGGCACCAAGTACTTCGGGCCATATGCCCACGCTTATGCGATCCGCGACACGCTCGATCTGTTGCTGCGCAGCTTTCCGATTCGAACGTGCAGTCCTGGCAAGTTCAACGAGCATCAGCGGTTAGGTCGGCCGTGCCTGCTGTTCCACATCGAGAAGTGCAGCGGCCCCTGTGTCGGCGAGATCAACGAGCCCGACTACCGGCAGCTGGTAACCGAACTCTGCGACTTCTTGGAGGGTGACACCGACGAGATCGTCAAGCGCCTCGACGCCGAGATGAAGGCGGCCGCGCATGAGTTGGAGTACGAGCGGGCGGCTCGCGTACGCGACCGGCTGAGCGCCGTGCATCGGGCGATCGAGAAGCAGCAGATGGTCGCCGAACGCAGCGAAGACATCGACGTGATCGGCCTGGCCGACGATGACCTCGAAGCTGCGGTGCAGATCTTCTACGTTCGTAAGGGTCGTGTCGTCGGGCGCAAGGGTTTCGTTGTCGACAAGGTCGAAGAGCTCAGCCCCGGTGGGCTGATCGATCGCATCCTCGAGGAGTTGTACGGCGACGAGCCACCGCTCGGCGTCCCGAAGCAGGTGCTGGTTCCCGTGGAGCCCGAGGACTTGGCAACCTACGAGGAATGGCTCACGCTCATGCGTGGCTCGCGGGTGCAGATACGTGTGCCGATGCGTGGCGACAAGCGCAATCTGCACGAGACGGTCACGCGCAACGCCAAGGAAGAGTTCATGCGTCATCGGCTCCGTCGGGCCGGCGATCACAACGCGCGCAGCCGGGCCCTGACCGAGTTGCAAGATCTGCTCGCGCTGCCCGAGGCGCCGCTGCGCATCGAGTGTTACGACATGGCGCACCTACAGGGCAGCGACTATGTCGGCTCCATGGTCGTAGTCGAGGACGGCCTGCCCAACAAACGTGAATACCGCCGTTTCAAGATCAAAGCTGTGCCGGGCAACGACGACTATGCCGCAATGGAAGAGGTGCTGACGCGGCGCCTCACGGCCTACCTCGATGAGCGCGATCGCCCACTGACCGAGCTGGGGCAGCGACCGGGGAAGTTCTCGTATCCGCCGCAGCTGCTGCTGGTCGACGGCGGCAAGGGTCAGCTCGCAGTCGCCGAACGAGTCGTGCGATCGCTCGGCCTGTTCGACGAGATCCCCATCGCCTCACTGGCGAAGCGATTCGAGGAGGTCTACACGCCCGGTCGTAGCGAGCCGGTCGAGGTGCCCCGCGGCAGTGAGGCGCTGTTCATGCTGCAGCGGATTCGCGACGAGGCCCACCGGTTCGCCAACACATTCCATCGTGAGCTACGAGGCAAGCGGATGACCACCAGTTCGCTGGACGGGATCCCCGGTCTTGGTGAGGCACGCAAGAAGAAGCTCGTGCTGGTGATGGGTGGAGTCAACGCGGTGAAGAAGGCCTCGCTCGACGAGTTGAAGTCGCAATCGTTCCTGCCCGACGCGGTGGCCGAAGCCATCCACGCCAAGTTTCACCAAGCAACCGATGCTTGACCTCAGTTCGTCCGCCGTTCTGTGTCAGCTCATGGAACGACCCGTCGGTCAAAGAGCTGACACGGAAGTCAGCGCAGCGCTGCCCGCCTGCTCGGCGCTCGTGTCGAGGAATCGAGAGACCTTTTCGCTACGTGTTGTTCTGGGGCTGCCCGATTCGACCGAAGCTATCCTTCGACGACTGGTGCGCCGTACGCTCGATGCGTGAGCGACGAGAGCTTGTGGGAGACCCACGCGGCGTGGTGGATCGAGGGTTTCACCGAGGGCGCCGACCCGGAGTACGACGAGCAGATCCTGCCGCTGGCTGCGGCCGAGCTGGCTGACGCGAAGCGGGTGCTCGATGTCGGCTGCGGCGACGGGCAGATCAGCCGACTCGCCGGGCGCTTGGGCGCCGACGTCATCGGAATCGATCCGACATGGAATTGCGTCAGCGTTGCCGCGCAACGCGGCGGGGCATCGTTCGCGCGCAGCGAAGCAGCGGCCCTGCCCTTTGCCGATGCCAGCTTCGATGCGGTCGTCGCATGTCTGGTGTTCGAACACATCCGCGAAGTCGATGCTGCTGTCGCCGAAGTGGCCCGGGTCCTGCAACCGGGCGGCCGGTTCTGCTTCTTTCTGAACCATCCGCTACTGCAGACCCCGAACAGTGGATGGATCGATGACCACGTGCTCGACCCTCCCGAGCAGTATTGGCGGATCGGTGCCTATCTGGTCGAGCACGAGAGCGACGAGGAAGTCGAGAAGGACGTCTTCATTCCGTTCATACATCGACCGCTCAGCCGGTACGTCAACACCCTGGCTGACAACGGCCTGCTCGTCGAGCGAATGCTCGAACCTGCGCCACCGGACGGATTCCTCGAACGTGCCAGCGAGTATCTCGACGCGGCAACCATCCCGCGATTGCTGTATCTCCGAACTCGGAAGCAATAGGCAATACGATGGTCGCATAGTGGCCGACATTGTGCTGATCACCGGATTGTCAGGCGCCGGGCGTTCAGGCGCTGCAGCGGTGCTCGAGGACCTCGGTTGGTATGTCATCGACAACCTCCCGACATCGTTGGTCGACACCATTGTCGAGTTGGCAAGCAAGCCCGGAAGCGACATCGAACGGTTGGCGCTGGTGTCGGGCCGGCAACACATCGACGTCCTTCCCAAGGTTGCCGCACTGCGGGGTGACGGCCATCGTGTACGCATCGTTTTCCTCGATGCCACAACGGCGGAACTGGTGAAGCGATACGACTCGTCGCGGCGCAAGCACCCACTCGACGCCGAGGCCGAAGGCCTGGTGGAGGCGATCGAGCTGGAACGTTCCCTCCTCGATCCCGTCAAGGGTGCTGCCGATCTCGTCATCGATACAACAGAACTGAACATCCACCAGTTGAAGACCAAGCTGATCGGCGCGTTCGACCAGGCCGGAGACGGGCAACGGCTGCACATCGCGATCGAGAGTTTCGGTTACAAGTACGGCCTGCCACTCGACGCCGACATCATCATGGACGTGCGCTTTCTCCCGAATCCGCATTGGGAGGAGGGTCTGCGGCCCCTGACGGGTCACGACCCTGCAGTGCGCGACTTCGTGCTGGAACGCTCTCATGCTTCGCAGTTTCTGGACGGTTTCGAGGCGATGATCGTCCCTCTCCTACCCGCCTACGAAGCCGAGGGCAAGAGTTACCTGACAATCGCGATGGGATGCACGGGTGGACGCCACCGCAGCGTTGCTGTCGCCGAAGACCTTGCAGCGCGACTCCGCGCTCGTGGCACAGCGGTGACCACCGGGCACCGCGACATCGCCCGCTGAGCACTATCCTCAGCTGTTCCGCTGTCTGTGAAAGGAATCACCGCGCATGACCGTTCGTGTCGGTATCAATGGCTTTGGTCGAATCGGCCGCAACTTCTTTCGTGCCGCCAAGCAGCGCGGCGCCGACATCGACTTCGTCGCAGTCAACGATCTCGGGGCGCTGGACGAGATGGCCCACCTGCTGAAGTACGACTCGGTGCTCGGCGTGCTTCCGTTCAGTGTGAAGACGCACAAGGACGGTATTTCCGTCGACGATGACGTCATCCAAGTATTCTCGGAACGCGACCCGAAGAATCTGCCGTGGGGCGACGTCGGCGTCGACGTGGTGATCGAGTCGACCGGCCACTTCAACAAGCGCGACGCAGCTGCCGGACACCTGGCGGGCGGGGCTCCGCTGGTGATCGTGTCCGCGCCGTGCGACGGTGCAGATGCCACGCTGGTATACGGCGTCAACCACAAGGATTTCGACTTCAAGACGCAGAAGGTGATCTCCAACGCGAGTTGCACGACCAACTGCTTCGTGCCGATGGTCAAAGTGCTCGACGACGCCTTCGGAGTCGAGCAGGGCCTGATGCAGACCATTCACGCCTATACGGGAGATCAGAACTTGGTCGATGGCCCACATCGCGACTTCCGACGTGCCCGTGGCGCAGCCATCAACATCATTCCCACTTCGACAGGCGCTGCCCGCGCCACCAGCTTGGTGTTGACGGCGATGAAGGGCAAGCTCGATGGCACGTCGCTGCGCGTTCCCGTGCCGACTGGCTCGATCGTCGACTTCACGGCCAACTTGACCAAGGCTGCATCGGTCGACCAGATCAACGCCGCGTTCAAGAAGGCCGCGGCGAGCGGGCCGTTGAAGGGCATCTTGCGATACTGCGACGACCCGATCGTGTCCAGCGACATCGTCACCGACCCCCACAGCAGCATCTTCGATGCCGGCCTGACGATGAGCATGGGCACGATGGTCAAGGTCCTGGCGTGGTACGACAACGAATGGGGGTACTCGAACCGTCTCATCGACACAACGCTGTACGCCTACAGCAAGATGCCAAAGAAAAGGCGATGAACAGCATTCCCACGCTGGACGACCTGATCGATGTGCGTGGAAAGCGAGTGCTGGTCCGCACTGATTTCAACGTGCCGAT
>JAYTZE010000429.1:0-1533 GCA_043742385.1 Ilumatobacteraceae bacterium | reverse complement strand
TCGGGGGTCACAGTACCAGCGGTCGTTAGCATCGACGACCATCAGTCCACGTTTCTCAGTCATCACCCCGGTCTACGATCCGCCGCTCGGGGCATTCCTGGCCTGCGTCGACAGCGTGCAGTCACAGACCTTCGCCGATTGGGAATGGTGTGTCGTCGACGACTGCTCGACCCGGCCCGAGGTGCGCAGCGCGCTGGCGTCGTTGGGTCACGCCGACCCGAGGATCCGTGTGTTGCGCCGAGACACCAACGGCGGCATCGTCGCGGCCTCGAACGATGCGCTGGCGATGTGCCGTGGCGAGTTCGTCGCGTTCTTGGATCACGACGACTCGTTGGTGCCGACCGCACTCGAGCAGATGGCGTCGACCCTCGGTGCCACAGGTGATGTCGACTACGTCTACAGCGACGAGACGCATGTGTTCGTCGACGGTCGCGAGGCAGCTGATTTCTGCAAGCCCGATTGGTCGCCGGAACGATTCCGTTCGTCGATGTACACCTGCCATCTTTCGATGCTCCGGCGCGACGTGATCACAGAGGTCGGCGGCTTTCGAGCGGGCTTCGACGGGTCGCAGGATCACGACCTGGTCTTGCGGGCGACCGAACTGATCGCGGCACGGGGCCGGCGGGTGGTCCACCTTCCGCAGCGGTTGTATCACTGGCGCGACATCTCCAGTTCGGTGTCGCGAACCACCTCGACGCTCTCCAACGCGGTCACCCGTGGACGCCAGGCCGTGCAAGACCAGTGCGACCGGCTTGGCCTCGACGCCACCGTGGTACACGGACAACTGGGCGGAACCTACCGTTTGGTCCGCAACGTCGCGTCGACGATTCCTGTCACGGTGGTTGTGCCAACCCGAGCAGAAAGGGGCGCATCGCGGCGCCATCCCCTGGCTGTCGCGGCCACGCTCGAGGCATTGCGCACGACGCACCCGACGACGCGCCTCGTCGTCGCCTACCCGACCACCTTGCCGGCAGAGTTGGTCGCCTTGCTCGACGCTGCCGCCGGTGACCGGTGGGAGCTGCTGGCGGTGCCTCGGGATTGGACCATCACCACCGCGCTCGATCGGGCGTTCAACCACTTCCCGTGCGAGGTGTTGGTCTCGGTGGCGCCGGGGCTGGTACCGCGCAGCGACCTGACGCCCGACTGGCTCGAAACGCTGGTGGGTCTGGCCCGATCCCCCGGCACCGGGGTAGCCGGCGCGTTGATCGCCGACGACAACGACATCATCGTGCACGCCGGCTGGGACGAGCCCAACCATCGCGGGTACAGGTTGGAGGGCGTGCGTGTGGCGGCCCCGAGCTCGGGCAACGACCTGCTGATCGAGCGCGAATGCACCCAGGTGTCGCTCGCTGCGGCAGCGGTGTCGGCCGTGCACTGGCGAGAGTGTCGCGAGCGCGCCCACGGTGGTTTCGACGCGGCCGGGCGCGCCCTGTCGGCCGCGCTTGCCGTGTCGGGTGCGCGCACGGTGTGGACCCCGTACGCCCGATTCGACGAGGTCGCTCCGATCGACCGCTGACGGTAGTGGGTCACCCG
>JAYTZE010000428.1:0-3281 GCA_043742385.1 Ilumatobacteraceae bacterium | reverse complement strand
CCCGAGTACAACGCGCGGGCAATCGAAGCGCTGCAGATCGGGCTCGATCGATCCGGTCGCACAATGGCCGACATCGATCGCCCGCAACTGGTGGTCTGCTCGGTGCACGAGGATCGCCAGACGGCGCTCGACATGGCCCGGCTGATGGTCACGCAGTACCTCGGTCAGCAACCCCACATCATGAAGGCCTCGGGCGTGCCGCAGAGCCTGCTCGACCGGGTAGGCGAGGTCCTGACCTGGCCGGCCACGCATGATCAAGTGGTCGCCGCGTCGAAGTTGGTGCCCGATGAGATCGTGCAGATGCTGACCGCCTCGGGCACTCCGGCCGAAGCCCGCGATCGGGTCTCGCACTACATGGGCAATGGATGCACCTGCCCCATTTTGTATCCACTCGGCGATGTCTATGCCATGATCGACGCATTCGCCGGCTGGACCGCCACCTAGCGGCGACATGGTCCCTAGTCTTCCAAGGTGGTTGTCGATGAGGTTCTCGTTCGCCGCTTGGAAATGACCGCAACGACATCCGGCCTTGATCTGATCGAGGCGTTGCGACGGCTTGATCCGACCAGTGCCGCTGCCGGTCGTGAGTTTCTCGGTGGCGCGCTGATCGCCATGGGTCATGGTCGCTATGTCAATCGGGCGATTGGCGTGACCTTGGACGAGTTGTCGGCGGGCGATGCGGATGTGATCGAGCAATTCTTTGTCGAGCGGAAGCTGAACCCGATGGTGGAGTTGTCGTCGTGGGCACCGAACTCGACACTTGCCGAGTTGGCCGAACGCAACTTCGTTCCCCGCTGGTTCCGGTCGGTGTTCGCTCTCAGGCCGACGTTGTCGCTCGGCCAATGTTCGACCGATCTCCGAATCGAACCGGTCGGTGATGACGATCAGGCGCGCTGGCTCGAGGTGTTCAACAAGGGGTTCGAAGCCGAGCATGGCGAAGCGCGGGTGGCCAATGATGAGATCGGCAGGGCCAGCTTCATCCTTGCGGACTCCCACACGTTCCTTGCCTGCTTGGATGGCCAGGATGTTGGTTGTGGCTCGATGCAGATTGTCGACGGTGTCGCCTGGCTCGGCGGTGCCGCCACCATCCCAGTGTTCCGCCAACGCGGGGTGCAATCTGCGCTTGTGGCGCACCGATTGCATCTCGCTGCCGCCGCAGGTTGCGAGCTTGCTGCCGCCACTGCGCTCTCCAACGGGCCGTCGGCGCGCAACATCGTTCGCCTGGGATTCCAGCACACCCACACTCAGGTCGTTGTTGAACGTCGAGCAACCTTTGCTGCCGGGTCGGCGTCTGAATAGGTAATGAAGCCGATCACCAGCTTGCAACCCGAGCAGGAACCGAGCGATGAGCCGGTGCCAGCGATCGTGTCGCGCGCGGTCGGATTTGACGAACTGTTCGCCACGCAGCGAGATGCGATGACCCGGTTGGCATATCTGCTGACGGGCTCGGCCAGCCATGCCGATGAGGCAGTGCAGGAATCGTTCGCTCGCGTCTACGAGCGTTGGAGCACCATCGACTCGCCACCGGCGTTTCTGCGGACGTGCGTCGTCAACCGCTGTCGTTCCTGGCACCGCCACCGCGTGGTGGCCGAGCCCAAGGTGCACCTGGTGTCGAACGACGACGCCTACATCGATCGACCCGACGAGTTGGCCGACGCGCTCGCCAGGCTCCCGCATCGACGACGAGCCGCTGTGGTGTTGCGGTTCTACGAACAACTCACGATCTCCGAAGTCGCGTCGACGCTCGGCATCTCCGACGGCGCCGTGAAGTCGTCGCTACATCGTGGACTCGATCAATTGAAAGGCATGCTCTCATGAACGACCTCGAAGACCGACTCGGCAGCGATCTCGTCGAACTCTCACGACGTGGCCCAGCATCTCGATTGACCTCCACCGACGTGCTCAGTCGAGTACAGCAGCGACGCCGTCGCCGCACCGCCAGCCGAGCTGTGGCCTCCTGCGCAGTGGTCGCCGCCGTCGTCGGTGGCGTCGCTGCGATCTCCGGTCGCAACAGCGACAGCCCGGTCGCCGACCAGCTGGACTCGTCGCTGGGTACTGTGACCGCCCCTCCGTTGATCGCACTCGATGTGCCGGGGTGGCGCGTCGAACGTTTCGACGACAGCGGCCAGGACAACACCCGCTATGCCGAGTATCAAATGACCAATGGCACGTCGAATCTTCAGGTCAGCTTCTATGCCGGTGGTCGCCTGGAGATGCGCACCGGCGGGGAGAAGCGAGACAACATCGACTTCGAAGGCCACCCTGCATCGCTGCTCGACTATGCGACCGATGGTGAACCGGGCCGGTACCGGTTGGACTTTGTCGATGGCTTCTGGATCTGGGAGCTGGATGGCGACGGCTTCGCCGATCGCGATGCCTTCCTGGAGCTGGCCTCGCACGTTGCCGTGGTCGACGAGGCGACGTGGCAGGCAACGTTGCCACCAGGCGTCGTCACGAAGGATGAGCAGCCGGCCGCAGTCGAGGACATACTCGTCGGGATTCCGCTTCCCACCGATTTCCCTGCGGTTTCGGTTCAGGCTTCTGCGAGTGATCCGTATCAACTCACCGCCCAAGTGACCGGAGCCGTGTTCTGTGCCTGGCTTCGGGAGTGGGATGGCGCGCTCGACGGCGGCGACACCGGTGCAGCGGACGCGGCTGCGCAAGCAATTGCGTCCAGTTATGAATGGCCGGCCCTGACCACCATGACCGATGGCGACTGGAACGAGGTTGTCTGGTCGATTGCGGATCGTGTCGTCGCTGGCGATCGCAGCGTCGTCAGTCAAGCGGTTCGCGGCCTCGGCTGTCCTGCCTCGCCGAATGCAGTGACAACGAGCACAGTGTTGTAGCCGGCCGTTCATGCGGCGAGTGCTTTGGGTGGGCTGTGGCACTGGGTGGTTGCGTCGGGGACGGTGATGGTGATGGTGAGGGTGCGGTCGGGTGCCAACGAGAATTGCCAACCGCCTTCGTGGGCGTAGTGGTGATGCTTGCTGCACAGCGGTAACAGGTTTTCGATGTCGGTGGGCCCGCGATTGCGGAAGTACTTCAAGTGGTGGATGACGACATAGTCCCAGGCGACGCTGCATCCGGGGACGGCACATCCGCGGTACATGGCGCGTAGGGCACGTCGTTGGTCGCGGTTGGCGAGGCGGGTGGTGTGGCCGAGGTGCAGTCGCACGCCGTGCGCGCCGACGATGATCGGGGTGATCTCGGCATCGCAGGCCATGCGGCGGATGGTGTCGATGGACAAATCGATGGGCAGGTCGAATTCGATCAGGCTGTCG
>JAYTZE010000427.1:0-1533 GCA_043742385.1 Ilumatobacteraceae bacterium | reverse complement strand
GTTGAACCCACCTGCCTGGCGTACGGCTCGAGGAGCGGGAACAGTTCGGCGACCGAGTCGTGATCACCCAGCCCAGAGCCCACATCGCACGGTTCGGTCGTTCCGCCGAGCAGCACGCGTGTGTTGACCGTGGAGCGGGGTGACGACACAGTTGGCCGAGCCGACGCATCGCGCCGCGCCGCAGGAGGAGCCCTATGTCTCGGATGGCACCGGTACCTATCGAGGAGTGTCACGATCCCGACCTCCGTAGCACGCTGGAGCACTTCGTGAAGACGTTGGGGTTCGTGCCGAACAGTCTGTTGACGATGCAGCGGGTCCCGGCTATCGCCAAGGCGGTGGTGCAACTCAACAAGGCGGTGTTCGATCCCGCTGGCCGCGTCGATCTCGGCCTCAAGCGACTCGTCGCCCACATGGCCAGCTATGCCGCGGGGTGCCAGTACTGTCGGGCCCACACCACGGTCAGTGCCACCCGCCACGGCATCGCCGACGAGAAGATGGCGGCGATCTACGACTACCAGACAAGCCCGTTGTTCGATGACCGAGAGCGGGCTGCGCTCGACTTCGCCCGTGATGCGGCGTCGATCCCCAACGGTGTCACGGATGCCTCGTATGAAGAGCTCACCCGACACTGGACCGACGATGAGATTGTCGAGATCTTGGGCGTGGTGTGCATGTTCGGTGTGTTCAACCGTTGGAACGACTCGATGGCCACGCCGCTCGAGGCCGAGCCGATCGCCCGGGCCGGGGCACTGCTCGGTGACGCGGGATGGCACGTGGGTAAGCACACCCCGTCGCCTTGAGCGCCTCGGAAAGCCGATGTCGTTGACTCCAGCCGAGATCGCTGAATGGGCTGCCGTGCTCGCGGCAGCGCGTCGCGATCGCGTGGGATGTGACCCGATCTCGTCGTCGGTCGATCTCACCATCGACGATGCGTACGCGATTCAGCGGGCAGGTGTTGCGCTCAGGCTGGCGCGCGGCGAGAAGCTCGTCGGCTGGAAGCTCGGCTACACCTCGCTGGCGATGCGCACCCAGATGGGCATCGATCAACCGAACTTCGGCCCACTCACCGACGCGATGCTGGTCGCTCATGACGGCGATGCGGACCCTGTGCTCGTCCAACCACGCGTCGAACCGGAGATCGGGCTGCGCTTCGACCATTCGCTGCCCGGTGACGCGAACTTGGACGAGGTGCTCGGCGCCGTCGGCGAGGCTTTCGCCTGTCTCGAGATCGTGGACTCCGTGTACCCGGACTATCGATTCCGTCTCGAGGACAACACGGCCGATGGCTCCTCTGCTGCGCAGGTCGTCGTCGGGCCTGCACTCAGCAGCATCGAACGCCTGGACGAGGTCACGGTCTTGCTTCTGCACAACGGCACGGAATGCGGTTCGGCGACGGGACGCGCCGCGTCAGGTCATCCAGCGGCGGGTGTTGTCTGGCTGGTCGGCCAACTGGCCTTGCAGGGTCGACACGTCGAGGCTGGCGACATCGTCATCACCGGCGGACTGACTCGGGCCGTACCGCTGGACTTCGGC
>JAYTZE010000426.1:0-1534 GCA_043742385.1 Ilumatobacteraceae bacterium | reverse complement strand
TCCTGCTGCGCCGGGTGAGCGGCGTGACGTTGTTGGAGAAGTCGCTGGTGAAACGTCGAGCAGGTTACGAGCAGTACGTGGCGCAGACCTCGCCGTTCATCCCACGGCCACCGAAGCGAGTCTGACGTCCCACCGCCGCACCGTGGGGCGTTCGGCGCATTCGACTTCCATGTCAGCGCACAGAACGATCGTCGCTCTGTGAGCTGACCCAGACGACGAAATCATCGCCGGTGACGGTCAATCGACGCCGGGGCGACGCTTCGACTCGGCCTCGTGGTCGCCCTTGTAACCGTGTGGCAGCGCAGCCGCGATCTCCTCGGCAGTCGGCTCGCGCTTGACGCGACTCTCCGGCGGCAACAGATCCATGAGCGCCTTCATGATTCTCTTCGTATCCGCGTCGGGCGTTTGATATTTCAGGATCACCGGCGCACCTACGCGAACGGTGACGACAGGAGGAGCGACGATGTTGAGCACGTTCGGCAGGCGAGACGAGCGCGGCCAGACCTTCTCGGTTCCCCACAAACCGATCGGGATCACCGGTGCGCCCGTCATAGCCGCCAAACGAGCCGCGCCCCAGCGGCCTTTCAGCTTGGGGTCGAAGAACGCTTTGCCCCGCGGGATCGTCCCCTGCGGCATCACCGCAACCATGTCGCCGGCCTCGAGGGCTTCGACCGCGGCCTTCAGCGGCTCGCCGCTGCCGGTACCACGATCCACGCGGATGCCACCCATGGCTGCCGCGATCTGGCCGACGATCGGGGCGTCGAAGACCTCTTTCTTGCCCAGGAACCGAACCGTGCGATCAGTACGCGCGATCGTAACTGCCATCGCCATCGGGTCGAAGTAGCTGCGATGGTTACCGACGATGATGACGGGACCGCTCGCCGGGATGTTCTCGATGCCATCGATGTCGAACTTGGCGTAGGGAAAGAACAGGGGGTGGGTGAAGCTGAGCGCCAGCCGTTGGATCTCCATGTTGACCACTGGAATCTTGGCCATCCCGTTTCCTCCTGCTGACAGATCGATCGTCGGCCACCGACGTGCCGCAGCCATGACGGCCATCCGGGCGTCGGGGTTGACCACGAAGGGATGCCCGACTGCAGCGAGCAACGGTGTGTCGTACACGCTGTCGCTGTAGGCGTAGCTCTGGGCCAGGTCGATGCCGTGCTGCTCCGCCCACATACGAACTGCGGCGAGTTTGCCCGCACTCCACACGAACGGTCCGGCCAACGTCCCGTTGTAGGTGCCGTCGTCGTTGACCCCGTACTCCGTGGCGACGACGCCGTCGAATTGCAACAGGTCAGCCAGCGGCTTCACCAGGTCGTAGGGGGAGGTCGTTGCCATGACGACCGGACGCCCCGCAGCACGGTGCTCGTCGAGCAGCGGTGCAGCCAGCGGTTGCACCATCTCGAGCAACCGTTCGGCAGCAGTCGACGCAGCCGCTTGCACGGCGGCGCGCGACTTGCCCTTGGCCAGCGTGACGGCTTGGCGAGCCAGCGCCATCGACGGCAACGTCTCACCGATGGTGTTGAACAGA
>JAYTZE010000425.1:0-3282 GCA_043742385.1 Ilumatobacteraceae bacterium | reverse complement strand
GGTGACCTCGCGGACCATGAATTTCGAGCAGGCGATCACTTGGTGGGCTTGGAAGGTGAGCCACCACTCCACGGCGTTGATCGCGGCAGGCGTGCCCTGGGGAACGTACCCGCCGTGGCGGCCTCGCTCAGTGGCATGGATCGTGGCGACCAGTGGCACACTCCACAGCGCCCTCAAGGTGTCTGCCGTCCACGCAACCAGCCAGTCATGGGCGTGAATCACCTGTGGCCTCCACGACCCGAGACGTGCTGCAAGCTGCGTGAGGTGGTGATTCGCTGACGCCATCCGAGCCACCAGGTAGTCGTCGGGAAGCCACGGCAGGTCGGCGTTTGCCCGAAGGACGCGGACGCCTTCCCTCATTTCGTCGTCGCTCGCTTTTGGGTGATCCAGGCTGAACACGACCACATCGTGGCCAGCACGTGCCATCGCCCTGGCGAGCCCGTCGACGTGAGCTGCGATACCGCCGACCACCCGCGGCGGGTACTCCCACGACAACATCAGGATGCGCATCAATGGTTGACCGTAGTCGCCGGTGCCGTCACGTACGCTTCCGTCGTGCTACTCGGTGAGCAGGATCTCCACTTCTTCGGCGAGGGCACCCATCGGCGGTTATGGCAGTGGCTGGGTGCACATCCGTTGGCAGGCGGTGGGGTGCAATTCGCGCTGTGGGCACCCAATGCCAAGTCGGTACGGGTCGTCGGAGACTGGGATGGTTGGGTCGACGGCGACGTGCTGGTGCCGCAGGGCAAATCCGGCGTGTGGGCTGGTGTCGCCAAGTCGGCGGATGTCGGGTACCGCTACAAGTTCGCCGTTGAATCGGCCAACGGCAGTGTGATGATGAAGGCCGACCCGATGGCATACGCCGCGGAGTGCCCACCGGCAACCGCCAGTGTCGTCGCCGCGCCGACCACGCACGCTTGGGGCGACGATGTGTGGATGTCGGCCCGCGGTCACGGGCCGGGCCAACCGTTGCGGATCTACGAGATGCACTTGGCGTCGTGGCGCCACGGTGTGTATTCGTATCGTGAACTCGCTCGCCAGGTCGCCGATCACGTCGAGGCCATGGGATTCACCCACGTCGAGTTGCTACCCGTCGCCGAGCATCCGTTCGGTGGCTCGTGGGGATACCAGGTCACCGGCTACTACGCGCCCACGGCGCGGTTCGGCACCCCGGACGACTTCCGCTCGTTCGTCGACGAACTCCACCAGCGCGGTATCGGTGTGATCCTCGACTGGGTTCCCGCCCACTTTCCTCGCGACGAGTGGAGCCTCGCGCTGTTCGACGGCACCAAGTTGTACGAACACTCCGATCCGCGCCAGGGCGAGCATCCCGACTGGGGCACGCTGGTGTTCAACTACGGCCGTCACGAGGTGCGCAACTTCCTGATCGCCAACGCGCTCTACTGGCTGGAGGAATTTCACGTCGACGGCTTGCGGGTCGATGCCGTAGCCAGCATGTTGTACCTCGACTACTCGCGTGGGCCCGGCCGATGGGTGCCGAACAAGTACGGAGGTCGCGAGAACCTCGACGCGATCGACTTCTTGCGCCAGCTCAACGCAACCATCACTACGGAGGTTCCAACGGCGATGATGATCGCCGAGGAGAGCACGGCTTGGCCGAAGGTGACCCATCCGATCGAGCACGGCGGTCTCGGTTTCACCCACAAGTGGAACCTCGGCTGGATGCACGACACGCTCGACTACGCCAGTACCGACCCGGTGCATCGCCGCTGGCATCACCGTGAGATGTCGTTCGGACTGCTGTATGCCTTCAGCGAGCGATTCGTGCTGCCGATCAGCCACGACGAGGTCGTGCACGGCAAGGGCAGCCTGCTCGGGAAAATGCCGGGTGACGATTGGCAGAAGTTTGCCAACCTCCGTGCGATGTTTGCGTGGATGTGGGCGATGCCGGGGGCGCCGCTGGTGTTCATGGGCGCTGAGCTGGCACCGTGGACGGAATGGAACGATGCCGGCGGGTTGCCGTGGCATCTACTCGATCACGCTCCGCATCGCGGCGTGCGTGACCTGCTCACCGATCTCAACCGCGTGGCTACCCAGTGGAGGTCGTTGTGGGAACGCGATCACGAGTCCACCGGGTTCCAGTGGTTGGATGCCGACGACGCACTGCATTCGGTTTTCGCCTTCCTGCGCTGGGGGCACGCCGGAGGGCAGGCCGTTGCCTGCGTCGCCAACTTCACGCCGGTTCCTCGTCCCGGACACCGGGTCGGGCTGCCGTGGCCAGGTGAATGGCAAGTGCTGATCGACAGCGATAGTGGCCAATTCGGCGGCTCGGGTTATCGCGGTGGGATCACCACCATTTCATCGACCACCGAGTACACATGGCAGGGGCAGCCCGCGTCCGCCGAGTTCGACCTGCCGCCCCTCGGAGTCGTGTTGCTCGGGTCGGTACGCCCGTGATCAAAGCGTGGCGCGATCCACGCATGCGTCCCGTCATCACCGCCAGTGTCACCCTTGGGTTCGCGGTTGGGGTATTCGCCATCTCGTTCGGCGTCGGCGCCGTCAGCGCAGGCGCGTCCGTCGCACAGACCTGTGTGATGTCGTTGCTGGTGTTCACTGGAGCGAGCCAGTTCTCTGCCGTCAGCGTGATCGGTGCGGGTGGCTCAACGGCCTCGGCGTTGGGTGGCGCCCTGTTGCTGGCGGCACGCAACGGGGTCTACGGCCTGACGATGGCTCCCCGCCTGCCCGGCTCGCTTCGCAAACGACTGCTAGCCGCGCATCTGACCCTCGACGAATCGACAGCGATGTCAGCCGCGCAGACCGACCCAGTGGCCCAGCGCACCGCCTTTTGGATCACAGGTTTCAGCGTCTACCTGTTCTGGAACCTGGGCACGTTGGCGGGTGCGTTGGCGGGAACGGCAATCGATCCGAAGACCTTCGGGCTCGATGCGGCCTTCCCCGCTGCATATGTGGCGATGGTGTGGCCGCTCCTGCGCGACGGACGCGGAAATGTGGCGGCAGCGTGTGGCGCTGCGATCTGCCTGGCGCTGATCCCGTTCGTGCCGGTGGGTATACCGATCCTGTGCGCCGCGCTGGCAGTGTTGGTCGGTGTGCGGCCGTGACCTGGACGCTCGTCCTCGTACTGGCTGTCGGAGCTTTCGGATTCAAGGTGCTCGGCTTGGTGATCATCGGTGCCCGCTCGCTGCCGCCGGTCCTCGAGCGTTGTCTGGCTCTGATCCCCGCAGCGTTGATCGCGGCACTCGTCGTGAAGGATACATTCAGCGTCGGCCAGCACCTGCAGATCGACGCGCGCGCCGCCGGTGT
>JAYTZE010000424.1:0-1535 GCA_043742385.1 Ilumatobacteraceae bacterium | reverse complement strand
GGCCTCGTCGGCGGCATCGGGTGGTAGCCAGCGCGGCGGACCGATCGTGGCGAAGTCGTCGACCAGCACGGCGCGCGCGATGTCGGGACTGGTCTGATGCAACTGTTGGTTGGCTCGGAACCACGGCGATGGGACCTGTCCGGCGAGCATGTGCGACACGTCGCCATCGCGCCATGCAGCGGTCTCGGCGAGCATGGCGGCCTCAAGCCCGGTGGGTTGCTTGGATTCGCGGTGGGCGCGCAACATCTGAAACTGGGCCATGAGCGGCAAGATCGCCGCGTAGATGGCGATGGTTCCGAAACGGGGTTGGCTCAGCAACCACAGGCCACCACCGATGGTGATGGCGAGGCTGGCATACAGCATGACCACGTTCGCTCGCTTGCCAAGGAACACCTCGAGGCCGGCCTGCACGATGTTGCCGCCGTCGAAGGGGAGAATGGGCAACAGGTTGAACAACCCGATCACGGGCCCTGCCCACCAGAGGGCGCGAGCCGCATCAGACGCGCCGAATCCGGGGTGCAGCGGGTGCACGCCCATAGCCCACAAGGCGACGACGCTGACCGAAATCTGTATGGCCGGCCCGGCGAAGCTGATGCCGGCGCGCTCCCATCGCTTCAGTGGGCGGGTGGGCACGAACGAGGCATAGCCCGCCAAGAAGTCGAGCGAGATCTCGGCGCGAGCGCCGGTTGCTCTCGCGGCGAACGCGTGGCCAAGTTCGTGCAGCAGCGTGAGGCCGGCGATGAATCCGGCGAGCCACAATCCGAGCGGTTGTCCATTGATGATGACGACGAACACCATGAACATGTAGAAGCCGGGACGGACATGCACGGGGAACCCGAACAGCCGAAATGCCGGTTGTGAACTCATTGCCAGAGCCTACGCATGTGGAAACTCCCTCCCACCGGCAGCGACTGCGTACACTCGACTCTCGTGCCGTACGTCTATTCCTTTGATCACAAACACCGCCGCTCTCCCATGGAGTACAAAGATCTCCTTGGTGGCAAGGGTGCCAACTTGGCCGAGATGACCAGCGTTCTCGAGCTGCCGGTCCCACCAGGCTTCACGATCTCGACCGACGCATGCAGGGCATACATGAAGGCGGGGTGGCCTGCTGGGCTGTCTGACGAGATCGCCAAACATGTCACCAAGCTCGAGAAGTCGATGGGTCGCACACTGGGCGACGCAACCGACCCGCTGCTGGTCAGCGTGCGTTCTGGCGCCAAGTTCTCGATGCCCGGAATGATGGACACCGTGCTCAATCTCGGCCTCAACGACAGCAGCGTGAAGGGCCTCGCGACAGCCACGGGTAACGAGCGCTTCGCCTACGACAGCTACCGCCGCTTCATCGCGATGTATGGGCGGATCGTGCTGGGCGTCGATGGCGAGCATTTCGAGCATCCGCTCGAAGCCGCCAAGGCCGCAGCCAAGGTCAAGACCGACGCCGAGCTCACGGCAAAGGCACTGAAGGACCTTTGCCGGCACTACAACAAGGTCGTCAAGGCCGAGACTGGCAAGCCGTTCCCTCAGGATCCTGC
>JAYTZE010000423.1:0-3289 GCA_043742385.1 Ilumatobacteraceae bacterium | reverse complement strand
CGCTGCCGCGCCCACAGTTGCCGGAACCGGTTATGGGCGAGGCGGCGGCCGAGTGCATGCAAGTCGGCCAGTTGCTGGCCGAGCGCGAGCAACTCGCCCCCGAGAACCTGGCGCTCGCTCTGTCTGGTGCCAATGGCGACCTGCTGCAGTTCGCCGACATCGTGCTGGGTCGCTTCGGAGTCGACCGCGGTGAACTGGCCAAGGCGATCGCCGAGGTCACCCAGGTCGCCCCACTCGATTCGAAGGGGATCGAGTTGCCCGACAACGCCAAGGAATTCCTGGACGAAAAGATCGTCCGAGCTCACTGCGTGATCGGTATTGCCGACGAAGACGGAACCCTGGTCGTGATCGCTGCCGACCCGAGCCCGGCTCGGCGTCGCATCGTCGAGGCAGCAGCAGGCCGGCCAGTTCGCTGGACCGTTGCCGACCCGGCCACGATCCGAACGTTCATCGATCGCACGTACCGCGCCGACGACGAGATCGACAAGCTGGTCAGGACATTCGAAGTAGGCGACGACCAGAGCAGGGTCGCTGCTGCGGCTGCCGAGGTGAACCTCGATGACCAGGCGCCCATCATTCAGTTGGTCAGCCGAATCGTCAGCCAGGCAATGAGGGACCGGGCGTCCGACATCCACATCGAACCGCTCGACGAGAAAATGCGCATCCGCTTCCGTATCGACGGTCACCTCGTCGAGGCCTTCAGCCTGCCGATCAGCGCGCACGCCGCGCTCACCAGTCGCCTGAAGATCATGAGCGGCATGAACATCGTCGAGAAGCGCAAGCCGCAGGATGGACAGTTCTCGACAGTGATCGACGGCAAGGAAGTCGACGTGCGTGTCGCCAGCGTGGCCACTGTGTTCGGTGAGAAGGTGGTCATGCGTATTCTCGACAAGAGCCGCTCGATGATCGGTCTGGCGGAACTCGGCTTCCCCCGCGAGACGTATCTGCACTATTCGAAGATGATCCACTCCCCGTTCGGCATGGTCATCTGTGCCGGCCCGACCGGCGCGGGCAAGACCACCACGCTGTACGCCTCGCTGCTCGAGGTCAACTCGACAGGGACGAACGTCACGACGGTCGAGGATCCGGTCGAGTACGTGTTCCCCGGTATCAACCAGATCCAGACCAACGAGCAGGCGGGGCTGACGTTCGCGACGGGCCTAAAAGCAATTCTTCGTCAAGATCCAGACGTCATCCTGGTGGGCGAGATCCGAGATGCCGATACAGCTCGTATCGCTGTTCAGTCTGCTCTCACTGGTCACTTCGTCCTGTCGTCATTACACGGCACGGACTCTGTGGCCGCGCTCCATCGATTCCTCGACATGGGCATCGAAGCGTTCTTGATCGCCTCCGCTGTCGTGGGTGTGATCGGGCAGCGGCTGTTGCGCCGAATCTGCGACTCGTGCAAGGAGCCGTACTCTCCAGGCGCAGACGAGTTGGCCGCCTTCCGTCAGCACAGTGGCGGTAGCGACAAGGCACAGTTCTTCCACGGTACGGGCTGCAACTTCTGCGCCGGCACCGGCTATCGCGACCGCATCGGTGTGTATGAGCTTTTGCGCATCACCCCCGAACTTCGTCGTCTGATCGTCGGGTGGGCGACTACGGAGGAGCTGCGCCGCCTCGCCGTCGCCCAGGGCATGCGCACGATGCTGCGCGAAGGCATGGCCCTGGTGGAAAACGACGTCACCACCATCCCCGAAGTCATCAAAACCCTGTACGCCAGCTAGGAGCCACGAAAATGCCAAGGTTCGCATACGCAGCCATCGACGCCACGGGAATGTCCATCGAAGGCGTGACCAAAGCCGACACGCTCGGCGACGCCAGGACCGCGCTGCTCGATCAAAACCTCTATCCGGTCAAGATCCAAGAGAAGCGCGGCGCGCTCGACTTCGAGCTGACGAAGAAAAAGGTCAAGAAGAAAGAGCTGATGCACTTCACGCGTCAGCTCGCCGTTTTCGTCAAGGCCGGTATCCCCATCACCGAAGCGATGCAGATTATCGGTGACGAGACGCAGGACGTCGCGCTGCAGCGCACCATCACGATGATGGTCGATGACCTGCGAAACGGCGGAACCCTGTCCGATGCCGCCGGCAAGCATCCCGAGGCGTTCCCCAACTACTACATCGGCATCGTCCAATCCGCCGAACTCACCGGAAAGCTCGACGAGACGTTGGAAAGCCTCGCCGGGTACCTCGAGCGTGAGGTCGAGACACGATCGAAGGTCGTCTCTGCCCTCTCGTACCCAGGGGTCGTCATGGTCATGGCGATGTTCACCGTCGTAGTTCTCGCGGGATACGTGCTGCCGCAATTCAAGCCGCTGTTCGAGGAACTCGATGCCGAGCTGCCGCTGACGACGCGCTCGCTGTTGTTCGTGGCGACACTGTTCAGCACCTTGTGGTACATCCCCTTCAGCGTCTTCTGCGCCTTTGCGGGAACGCTGTATTGGCTGTTCAAGAGCGACAGCGGACGACCGGTGAAAGACAAGCTGATTCTCAAGATCCCCGTCATCAAGGGCATCGTCGAATACGCAATCCTGGAGCGGTTCTGTCGGATCCTTGCCGCGATGGTCAAGGCCGGCGTGCCGCTTCCCGATGGCATGAAGACCACGACCGATGCGACCTCGAACGTCGTCTTTAGGGAGCGCCTGGAAATTGCTCAGATGGAGATGCTGGAGGGCGCCGGCTTCTCCAAGCCGTTGGCCGCCACGGAGCTGTTCCCTGGCGCGGCGAAGCAGATGTTCAAGGTCGGCGAAGAGACCGGCACGCTCGATCAACAGCTCGAAGTAGCGAGCACGTACTTCGATCGGGAGCTGGAGAGCCGGATCAAACGGTTCACCACGATGTTCGAGCCGATCATGATCATCTTCGTCGGCTTGATCGTGGGCTTCGTGGCCGTTGCCCTGGTGCAGGCCATGTACGGAGTGTTGCAAGGGGCGAAAGACGCCGGCTGAAGTTCCGGCGCGGAGCCCGCCCCCGGTCTTGGCCTCCAACCGATGGACATGTTGCGGCCATGAGTGGTGTCCCTCCCGGTTCGACTGGTGTCGCCAGACATGCCAGCCGGACCGGAAGGAACGTGTTGAAGTCTTAGGCGCAGATCATGAGAAATCTGGAAGCATTCGCGTAGACGAACAGTTAGGTGGGTCGGACCGCACAGTCCGTCGAGCGCTCGCCAGTGTGAAGTTGAGCCGGCGTGCCCGTCGGCGCCGTGCGTGTCGACCGTGGATCATCGAGCCGGGGATGTGGGCTCAGTGGGACTGGGTCATGGCCCGAAGATCTCCGGCCGCCAGACA
>JAYTZE010000422.1:0-1538 GCA_043742385.1 Ilumatobacteraceae bacterium | reverse complement strand
TTGTTCACATAGCTGACGAAGCTGCGGCAGCTTCGGGTGACACAGCGCGCTAGTCGAAGCTGTCGCCGTCACCACATCCGGCTGATGAGCGGCCCTAGCAGGGTGCTGAAAAACTTCTGATTGGTGCTCGCGTTTTGCTGCTGGATCGAAAAGAATGGGGGGATGCGTGGAACCCCTGATCGGCAGTTGTCGATGTTGTCGTCGTTGAGCACTGAGGATCTGATCCCGGTAGGGCATCCGATCCGTCGGATTCGTGTCGTGGTCGACACGGTGCTCGCCGATCTCAACGACACGTTCGCAGCGATGTACTCGACTGAGGGTCGGCCGTCGGTGCCGCCGGAGATGTTGTTGAAGTCAACGGTGTTGATGGCGATGTACTCGATGCGTTCAGAGCGGGCGTTCTGCGAACGACTGAACTACGACATGTTGTTCAAATGGTTCCTCGATCTGCCGATCGACGCTGCGTCGTTCGACGCGTCGACGTTCTCGAAGAACCGCCAACGCCTTCTCGATGCCGATGTCGCCGACGAGTTCTTTGCTGCGGTGGTTCGCCAAGCCAAGTTGCGCCGTTACATCTCGTCGGATCACTTCAGTGTCGACGGGACGTTGTTGGAGGCTTGGGCGTCGCACAAGAGTTTCAAGCCCAAAGACCACGACTCTTCTGGTGATGGCTCGGCGGGACGCAATGCCGAAGTGCAGTGGCACGGGCAGAAACGCTCGAACGACACTCACGCCTCGACGACGGATCCTGAGGCCCGGTTGTATCGCAAGTCGAGCAACACCGCAGCGCAACTCTGCTACGCCGGGCACCTGCTGATCGAACACCGCTCGGCGTTGATCATCGACGCCGAGCTCACCGCGGCGACCGGCTACGCCGAGCGTGACTGTGCGACCGAGATGCTCAAGCGACTCCCGAAGCATCGACGGCGACGAACCGTTGCCGGTGACAAGAACTACGACACCAAACAGTTCGTTGCCGACGTGCGAGCTGCAGGGTTCAGTCCGCACGTTGCGCAGAACACGACGAACCGAAGATCGGCGATCGATGGGCGCACCACCCGCCACGCCGGCTACGACATCAGCCAACGGATCCGCAAACGGGTCGAGGAACCCTTCGGCTGGGTCAAGACCGTCGGGCAAGGACGCAAGCTCCGCTACATCGGCCAAGACAGAAACCGGGCCTGGTTCAAGATGACCACCGCCGTCTACAACCTGATCCGAATCACCGCACTCGACACCGCCACCACCTGATCAGCGTTCCGGCGAGGCCGCCACCCGATGCCGGCGAGCGATCGAGCGGTGACGGATCCACAGAAACCGACATCGACGACCAAAACTGACACCGGGCGAGCAGCTCGATCGAATCCACAACGACAGGCCGAACCCGATCACCAACCAGCACCCCTCATAACCAGATTTTCAGCACCCTGCTAGATGTTGTCGGCCTCCGCGAGGGCTGCTGCTGCCCGCCCGCGACCCAGCACGAGCTCGATGGTGACGGCTGATGAACCTGCTGCGGTCAACATCTCGGCGCCAAG
>JAYTZE010000421.1:0-1539 GCA_043742385.1 Ilumatobacteraceae bacterium | reverse complement strand
GGTGGTGGCCAGGAAGGTGGCTCGATCCTTGGCCTTCCATTCCCACTCGCGCTTCGACAGGAAATCGAACGGCGACGGGAACATGTCGGTGTTCAAGGTCGACTCGATCTGGAACACCTGCGGACCGTGGTCGCGCATGATCTTGCCGAGGCGCCACACGCTCTTGTGCAACTCGCTCTTGTGGCGATCCATCAGGCTGCGCGTGTTCTGCAGCGTCTCCGGGTTGTGGTGGAAGCTGAGGCTGCGGTAGCTGGCGAGGCCCGTGGTGATGCTCTTCCATCCGCCGTCCATGGCCACCGAGTTGATGTTGACGTACACGATCAGGTCGCTGTCGGCGGCTCGCTTGCTGATCTCCAGCACCTCGCCCTCTGGCGTCGTGCCGATCACGGTGAGGTTGTCGAGATCCTCCGCATCGTGCTGATAGAGGGTTCCTCGCGGATGGAACGCGTCGTAGACGCGATCGCCGAGCGCGTGACGCAACTCGTACTCGTGCATGCGACGGTGCAGTCCCAATGCAGCGATGATGTGCACGTCGTCGACACCCGCGTCGGCGGCCAGGTCGAGTACCGCCTCGATCACACGCTGGCGATTGTCGGGCGTGCGCATCTTCGGCAATGGCAAGCTGACATCGTCGAACGCGATCGTCAGCTTCATGCCAGAGAACAGTTGCGCTGGTAGCGGGTCCTGGTCGTGCGGATGGAGCAACGCGTCGCGGATTGCTCCATCGATGTCTTCTATCGGCGCGAGCGGCTCGGGCGGATAGATCACCCGGCTGCGACCGGCGGGAAGCTTCTCCAGGCTGAAGTTCTCGCCGCGCCAGAACATGATCGGGGGAGTGGAGCGATCCACTTCGAGGACGAATCCAGGGCGAGGCATAGGTCAGTTCTCTCTCATGTCGAAGGCGACTTTCACGGCGCCGCGGCGGCCGGCTGAGGCGGCATGTGCGATCGCATCCTTGTAGTCGTCGAGCGGATATGTGGCTGACACAAGCCGACCGAGGTCGAAGCGGCGGACGACCTCGATCGACGCCATGAAGTCGTTGCGGGTGTACGCGTAGCAGCCGCGGATGGCGACCTCGCGATGCCACAGCGAGGTCAGTTCGAGCGAGACGTTGCCAGGCATTCCGACGAGCAACACCTCACCGCCAGGGGCGACAACTCGCAGCGCTTGCCGCAGCGATTCACTGGATCCGACGCAGTCGACGACATTGCGGAATCCCGAGGTCAACTGGTCGGCCAGCACCATCGACTTCGTTGTCGAGCGGACCCATCGAGGCAGTTCGTCGGGAGTGCACGCGATATCGGCGCCGAGCTCTTTCGCCAGTCGGCGTTGCTCGGCGTAGCGCGCGGTGACGATCAACGGACCGCTGCGGTCCTTGTCCCGAGTTGCGGTGATGGCGGCCAGCGTGAGCAGTCCTACAGTGCCGGCACCGATGATCACTGTCTCGTGGCCCTGGTATCGCAGCGCGGCGTGAGCGGCGCAGGCGGTCGGCTCGATCATCACCGCGGCCTCGTCGCTGAAGTCGTCGGGCACATCAAC
>JAYTZE010000420.1:0-13330 GCA_043742385.1 Ilumatobacteraceae bacterium | reverse complement strand
TCGAATCGCATTTTCCACCTCCTGAGACTGGCGCGCAGCCAATCGAAAACCCAACCGTCGACGAATCACAGGGACATGCCAAGCAGCGGCGACAGTTGTTCGGGTTGCCGGGCCGTCATCTTTTTCTGGCGATCGGGCTGGTACTGATTGTGTGGCTGGCCGGGTTGGTCGGTGCCTTGATCGGCGTGCAGTGGGCTCAGCAGCGGTCGGCCCCTCTGCGCAAGCCCTCGACCCTGGGAATCAACGTCGTCGAGCCACGAGCCTCGCAACTGCCACGCCTCGACATAGAGGCGATCGCCAACGATGTCGCCCCCAGCGTGGTGGCCGTCCAGTCGACTCAGGTCCGCAACGGCCAAAGCGGTGAGTCCATCGGCACCGGTCTGATCGTGACCGCCGACGGAGAGATCGTGACCAACGCTCATGTCGTCGGCGATGCCAAGACTGTCCATGTTCGGCTCAATGGCGAGAGCGAGCCTCGCCCGGCCGCTGTCGTGGCCACGGACCCGACGCGAGACCTCGCTCTGCTGCGTCTCGACGTCGACGGGTTGAGGGCAGCCACGATTGCTGCGCCGGATGATGTGCGCCTGGGCGATGAGGTGCTGGCAATTGGCTACGCACTCGACCTCGATGGCGATCCGACGGTCACTCTCGGCATCGTCTCGTCGCTCGATCGCACGCTGGCGACCGAAGCCGGGTCCCTGAAGGGATTGATTCAGACCGACGCGGCCGTCTCGTCGGGCAACTCTGGCGGGCCATTGGTCGACGCGCTCGGGCATGTGGTGGGCCTCATCACCCTGGCCTCGTCGGGCGGGCTGGGGTCAACGGCCAACGGGCTCGGCTTCGCCATCTCAACCGCCGAACTGCTGCCGACGATCGAACAACTCCGTGGCCGAGCGAGTGGTGTCGTTGTCGATTCCGGGTATCTCGGGGTGCAGCTCGAGCGGCGCACGGATGGCGGCGGCGGGGCTCTGGTCGGAAAGGTGTTCGCCGGCTCGGCAGCCGCGGCTGCGGGCATCAAGGTCGGCGACGTCGTGGTGGCCGTCGATGGTCAGCCAATCACCGGACAGGCGGCGCTGATCGCCACGATCCGCGACCTGGCACCGGGGGACACGACGACGGTCTCGGTGGTGCGCGATGGACAATCGTTCGAGGTGACAGCGGTGCTCGGCGAGCGACCGCCCGAGTCGTAGTCGCTACACTGAAATCAGCGGAAAGCGCTCGTCGTCGAGTGGCTGGCCGGGGGTGATGGGTTCGTACGGAGGCGAGTGCAGCCATGGTCTCGTCGCAAAGCGGGCGTCGCTGCCGAGATAGCGGAAACTCACGGCTCGCCGTCGAGTATTGGTGCGGCCAGCTGTGCCTGGCGCCGAATGCAGTGTGCGGTAGTGGAAGGCGATCACATCGCCCGGCTGCATATCGAACGACACGATCTCGTGTTGATCGCGAACAGCGTCGATGTCGGGCACCAGCTCGAAATCGCTGGCGTTGTCGACGTACGAGGACTGGTCGATGAACTTGCGCGGCACGAAACGTCGGCCCCACAGGTGCGAACCGACGATGAACTCGACACCCGCCGATCGTGGCACTGGGTCGAGCGGTACCCACAGGCTGACGTTGCTGGCACCGTCGATGCAGTAATACGGCTCGTCGTGATGCCACGGTGTGACCTCGTGGGTGTTTCGTTCTTTCACGAGGGTGTGTTCGTGGAAGAACCGCGGCGTCTCGCCTAGCAAGGCGCGTGCCAATTCGGGTAGCGGCCCGTGCAATGCCGCGTCGCGGTAGCCGGCGATGCGTTCCCAGTTGACGTAGTCGCCGAAGAATCGGCCGCCGCAGCCCGGAGGGGTGTAGTCGTTGGCCCACGGCCCCGGTGCGGCGAGATTCTCATCGACTGCATCGGCGAGTCGCTGTAGTTGCACGGCATCGAGCACGCCGCGTACAGCGACGACGCCATCGCGTTGAAACGTTGCTGCCGGGTCTGTTGTGGTGGTCGAGTTGTCGATTCTCAGCGGCATCGTTTCGGAGCCTACGCCCAGTGGAATATCCGTGCCACCCCGCTGTGACATACTCGGTCGCAACCAGTTTCTGGGGAGGGTCGATGCGACGATTGCTGTTTGCGGTGCTACTGCTCGGTGGGTTGGTCACGGTGCCAACCTCGGTCGGAGCCAGTGGCGACGACGGAAAGGTCACCTTCACGGTCGGGCAGCTCCAAGACGTTGACTCGCTCAATGTCACCGTTGGCATCTTGGTCATCGACTACGAGGTCTGGAACCTGATCTGGCCATCGCTCACCAACATGGCTGCCAAGGACTTCTCGGCCGAGCCAGCCATGGCCGAGAGTTGGACGAGCAGCAGCGACGGCCTCACCTGGACATACGAGATGCGCAGCGGCATGAAGTGGAGCGACGGCGAGCCGCTGACCGCCGAAGACGTGAAGTACACGATCGATCGCGCTAATGAGGAAGAGTGGAACAGCCACATCTCGATCACTGGCAATCTCACGGCCGAGGTGGTCGACGAGTCGACACTGGTGATCACCACGGCGGTGCCCGACCCGCGTCTTCCGGCGCTCGGCGCGTACGTGATTCCCAAGCACATCTATGAGAAGGTCTCGGCCGAAGACCTGCCCAACTACACCGCCGAAGACAAGATCGGTGGCGGTCCGTTCATGCTCGACGAGTTGACGAAAGAGTTCGTTCGCCTCGTGCGTAATCCGAATTGGTACGGCAAGTCACCCGCGATCGACGAGGTCATCTTTCGCCTGTATGCCGATTCCAATGCCCAGTTCCAAGCATTGAAGAGTGGCGAGATCGATGCCGTTGCAGAGGTCCCGGAGCAGTCGTTCGCCACCATCAAAGAGGGCGACAACATCGCCGCGATCAACGGCAACCAGGGTGGCTTCAGCGAATTGGCGATGAACTCGGGTTGCTCGTCATCGCCCGGCAACGGTCACCCGGCGTTGACCGACAAGAAGGTGCGTCAGGCCATCAACTGGGCAATCGATCGCGATCTGCTTGTCGAGAAGACGCTCAACGGCTACGGCACGCCCGGTACAGCCATCGTGCCATCGGCCGATCCGTCGTGGGACCTGAAGGTCGCCGACGACAAGTTGTACAAGTACGACCCGGCCAAGGCCAACGCGTTGCTCGACGAGGCCGGTTGGGTCGACAGCAACGGCAACGGTGTACGCGACAAGGGTGGACAAGAACTGCAGCTGCGATTCTTCGACCGCAGCATCGGCGGCGGCGGCGACAACACGGATTTCCTCACGGGCTGGTTGAGCGACGTGGGCATCGGTACCGATGTCGAGACCATGGACGACGACACCCTGACGGCAGTGATCGGCCAGAACGAGTTCGACCTGTTCACCTGGGGCTGGGTGCCATTCGTCGATCCCGATGCCGAGCTCAGCTACTTCATCACCTCGCAGGCCACCACCGATCCAGAAGTGGTTGGTTACAACGATGCCAACTGGTGCAGTCCCGAGTACGACGCGCTGTACGAACAACAACACGTCGAGCTCGACATCGACAAGCGGCGCGACTTGGTGCAACAGATGCTGGAGATCTTCTACGAGGAAGCTCCATACGCCGTGCTGTACAAGTACGACGACCTGCAGGCAATTCGGTCCGACCGTTGGGAGAACTTCGTCCGCCAGCCGGCCGAGACCGGCCCGGTGTTGTTCACCAATACGTCGCCGGCATACATCGAGTTGCTGCCGAAAGGTGGTGGCGGCGACTCCGATGGTGGTGGGTCCGCTGCGCTGTGGGCAGGTATGGGGGTCGCAGTGGTGGCCATCGCCGGTGGCGGTCTGTGGTTCCGCTCCCGCCGCAAGGGAAGCGACGACGAGCGCGAATAGGTCGTGAATCTTCGTTTGTTGATCAGGAAGCTGGTCGACGCTGTCGTACTGCTGGCGATGGTGTTGGTGTTCAACTTCTTCCTGTTCCGCGTCGTTGATCGCGACCCGTTGGCGAGATACCGCGGCCGTAGCAAGCTCAGTCAGGAGCAACGGGCCACCATCATCGAGCGCTTCGGCCTCGATGGCAGCAAGTGGGATCAATTCACTCGGTACATCAGCCACACCTTGCGTGGCGACTTCGGCCGCAGTTTCGACTCGACCAGGCCCGTCAGCCGCGAGATTCTCGACAGCCTTCCCAACACGCTGGTGCTGGTCGGTGTCTCGACGGTGCTGACGATCTCCATCGGACTATCGATCGGTATTCGCGCCGGATGGGAGCGCGGTGGTCGATTCGACAAGGTCAGCACGCCGATTACCATGGCGTTGTACGGCACGCCCGAATTCTTCCTGGGCATGCTGTTCCTGGCCTTCGTTGGCGCCAAGCTCGGCTGGTTTCCGACCGGCGGTGTCATCGACCCGGCTGCCAACTACTCGGGATTCAGCGCCGTCCTCGATCGGGCGCGTCACCTGGTGTTGCCGGTGCTGACGCTGACGCTGGGCTATCTGGGTTCGTATTCGCTGGTCATGCGTACATCGATGCTCGACACCCTGCGTGAGGACTACCTGACCACCGCGCGAGCAAAGGGCTTGCGTGACCGCGACGTCATGCGCCACCACGCGGTGCCGAACGCACTGCTGCCATCCGTATCGCTGATCGCGATCGGCTTCGGCTTCATCATCGGTGGGGCGATCACCACCGAGACCGTGTTCTCGTACCCTGGACTCGGCTTGGCGACCTCGCGAGCCATTGGCAACACCGACCTGCCGATGATGCAGGCGTTGTTCATGTTCTCGAGCGTGGCTGTGATCCTGTTCAACATCGGGGCCGACATCGTGCTGACCTACCTCGACCCACGAATTCGGGTCGGCGCATGAGTTCTCCCACGTGGAGCCGTCGCAAGCAGTCGGCGCGCCGGGTGTGGACGCAGCTGCGCAGCGATCGCGCGGCGATGGTCGGCCTGGGGATGTTGGCGCTGTTCGTGGCGATGGCCCTCACGGCGCCGCTGTTCGCTGATCGCAGCGAACTGAAGGCGGTTGCCGGCCGCAACAATCCCGATCTGGCGGCCCCCAGCGGCACGTTTTGGCTCGGTACCGACGAGATCGGGCGCGACGTGTTCGCACTGGTGATGTGGGGTGCCCGCGTGTCGCTGTACATCGGCCTGCTGGCGACGGTTGTTGCCGTCTTCGTCGGCTCGTTGCTGGGATTGGTCGCCGGCTACGCCAAGGGTTGGATCAGCCGGGTGATGCTGGCGATCGACGACTTCTTCCTGGTTCTGCCGTTCATCCCACTCGCGATCGTCCTGGCGCTCCTGCTCGGACGCTCGCCGACCATCATGGCGTTGGTCATCGGCGGGACCTTCTGGGCGGGTGGCGCGCGGTTGATTCGCGCGCAGGTGTTGTCGCTTCGCGAGCGCGGCTACGTCGAGCGGGCGACAGCGCTGGGCGCGTCGAGCCGACACATCGTCACTCGCCATGTACTTCCTGGCGTTGCTCCGCTGATCATCGCCAACGCGTCATTGATCGTGCCCGGTGCAATCCTGGCCGAGAGCACTCTGGCATTCCTTGGTCTCGGCGACCGTTTCTCTCCCAGTTGGGGCAAGGTGCTGGAGGGTGCCCAATCCAGCGGAGCACTGACCCTGAATGCCTGGTGGTACTACCTGCCACCGGGCCTGTGCATCATCGGCATCGTGCTGGCGTTCACGCTGGTCGGCAATGCATTGCAGCGAATCTTCGATCCACGGCTGATCGGTCGATGAGCGTGCCGGTTCTCGAGGTGCGCGACCTGCACGTGACCTACGCCAGCAGCCGGGGACCGGTACCTGCAGTGCGGGGTGTGTCGTTGCATCTCGATGCCGGCGAGACCCTGGGTCTTGCCGGCGAAAGCGGCAGCGGCAAGTCGACGATGACGATGGCGCTCCTGCGACTGGTGCCTGTCGGCACAACCATCACCGGGTCGATCTCGCTGGCAGGCGAAGACGTGTTGGCGATGAAGCCGGGTCGGCTTCGTGCGGTGCGATGGGCCGAGGCGGCTGTGGTGTTCCAGGGTGCCCAGCACGTGCTCAATCCGGTGCAGCGGATCAGGCATCAGATTCAGGAAGCCATCGACACGCACCGCGGCGCCAACAAAGTCACAGATCTGCTCGAGCAGGTCGGCATCCCGCGACGGCGCGGCGATGCATATCCACATGAGTTGTCGGGTGGGCAGAAACAGCGGGTGATGATTGCGATGGCTCTTGCCTGTGATCCGCAGTTGCTGATCGCCGACGAACCGACGACGGCGCTCGACGTCATGGTGCAGGCCCAAGTGCTTCAGCTCCTGGCGGATCTGCAGCGTGATCGCGGGCTGGCGATGATCTTCATCACCCACGATCTGTCGGTGCTGTCGACGGTGGCGGATCGATTGGCGGTGATGTACGCCGGGCGCCTGGTCGAAACCGGCCCAGCGAAAGAGATGTTGCGTGGCGCCAAGCATCCGTACACCAAGGCATTGGCTGCGGCGTTCCCGACGATCGGCGATGCCTCGTCGCGCATGGCGCCATCCGGTCTTGCGGGCGACCCTCCCGACCCAGCGGCGGTGCCGAGCGGGTGTACCTTCCACCCGCGTTGCCCGCTGGCGACCGAGGAGTGCGCGACGACAATGGTCGACCTGCACGAGATCTCGACGGGATGGGAGGCGGCGTGCCTGAAGCTATGAGCACCCCGCTGCTGCAGGTGTCCGGTGCCAAGGTCACCTACCCGTCGCGGTGGCGCGGTGGCCTACCGGTACACGCAGTCGATGGTGTCGATCTGACCGTGGAACCGAGCGAGGTCGTTGCCCTGGTCGGTGAGAGTGGCTGCGGCAAGACCACGCTGGCCCGAGCCATGCTGGGGCTCCAGCCGCTCACGGGCGGTTCGATCAGCTTCGATGGTTCGCCGCTGCCCACGTCGAAGGCAGGCCTACGGGCGTTCCGTCGCCAAGCCCAACTCATCTTCCAAGATCCCTCGGGCAGCATCAATCCCCGGCAGTCGATCTACGAGATCGTCGCCGAAGGATTGCGCATCCATCGCGAGCGTGCCGATGAGCAGAAACGAGTTGCTGAAGCGCTGTCGCATTGCGGCTTGCGTCCCCCCGAGCAGTTCTTCATGCGATTTCCTCACGAACTGTCAGGCGGACAACGTCAGCGGGTGGTGATTGCCGGCGCCATGGTGTTGCAACCCAGTCTGCTGGTGGCTGATGAGCCAGTCTCGTCACTCGACGCCTCGGTGCGCGGTGAGATCCTGCAACTCCTGTTGGGCCTGTCGCGTGATCGCGGCATGACCATCCTGGTAGTCACCCACGACCTCGGGCTGGCGTGGAACATCGCCGATCGTGTCGCAGTGATGTACCTCGGGCGGATCGTCGAGGTTGGCACGACCGAACAGATTCTGGCCGCACCACGGCACCCGTACACCAAGGCATTGCTGTCGGTCGTACCCGAGCACGACCGGATGGAGCAACAGATTCTCACCGGCGAGGCGCCGGATCCCACACAGATCCCCGCCGGGTGCCGGTTTCATCCACGGTGTCCGCTCTACCAGAGCGGCGAGGCCGAACGAACGGGCATCCTGCACGCGTGCACGTCCGACGACCCCAAGCTGGTCGACGGCGTCGCCTGCCACGCCGCCCACCGCCGGTCTTAGGCGAGGTGGCGGGGGATGCGCTCGGACCAGCGGCGTTGGGCGATCAAGACGCCAGCCTCGAACGCGGCGAGTTCAATGTCGACACAGTATTCGCAGGCGTTGCTCGCAACCAGCAGGTGCGATTCGACCGCGACCGATGCCTCGGGCCACTCCATAGCGAACCGCACGGTGCCACCGGCCGTCGCCAGCGCCGGGTCTGTGATCGGCATGGTGGCGAAGCCGTCGTAGTGATCGGTCATCTGACCGCCGTGACGCACGTCGTACGGGCCGCCGTACTTGGTCGACACCGTCGTCACGCGGCTGAGTACATCGTGCCCCACGCTCCAGGAGAGGTCGTTGACGCCTCCACGTTCCGGAGCATCCACCGCCGCAAACTTGGGCTCGCCGTCGCCTCCCGGTGGCAGCACGGGCAGTTGCATCTGCAACGACTCGATCGTGAGGGTGACCGGGTTCGGTGGCACCCACGTGTTGGGCCAATCCGTGCCGGCGACACTGAGCCGGATCGTATGTCCGGCAGGAAACACCCAAGAGGTCGCCTCCATTTCAACCTCGATGTCGTACGGCTCGCCCGGCACCAGTGGCGCTGGAGGATCAACCCGATGGGTGAGGTTCAACAGCCCGCGGGTCACCAAGGCCGACGTGCCATCGGGCCACACGTCGTTGAGTTTCACCGACATGAAAGCAATCGGTTGATCGGACGTGACGGTGGCCTTGACGACCACATGACCAAGTACCTCGGTTGGCGCAGACAGCGGCCAATCCGTTGCCAGCGACCACGCATCGTCGTTGCGTTGGTCGACAGGCTGACCCCATGGCAATCCGCCAGCGCACGAGTTCCACGCCGCGACACCGGTGTCGGGTCTTGTCACGAGCGACCTTCGTCGGCCGTCGTACAGCGTCGTCGGGGTGAGCCGTGCTGGCGGCCAGTCAATCTCGTATCGCCATTCCCCGGCATGGGTGGCGAGATCCGGCTCGGGCTTGGTGGCGTGGCGCACGAACACACGAATCGGAGGCCGAGGTTCGCCAGGATCGTCGCGCAACCATCTCCCGAAAAAGGAGATCATCTCGGGTACAAGATCGATGTGGGGGCCCGGCAACGACGTCGATGGTGCCATGTGGCTCCATGGACCGATCAGCAGTTCCTTCTCGCATCGCAGGTGCTCGAAGGTGCGGAAGGTGTTGTTGCGATAGCCGTCGGCCCATCCGGCGACGATCATCGTCGGGCACTCGATGCGTGCATAGTCGGGTCGCACCGATCCGTGCCGCCAGTACGGGCCGTCGAGTTGCTCGTGCAACCATCGCAGCAGCCACGGCTCGTTCTCGGCGATGCGTGCCAGCCATTCGTCGCGCCAGCCCTCGCCCCAAACAGCCGGCACTGGGGGCAGCGCGTTCATCGGGATCATGTAGTGGCAGTAGTCGACAAGATCGATGGCCCGCAGTGCGCCGCCCATGTAGTGCACGTCGTCGGTGTAGCGGTCGTCGGTTGCGTAGATCGCGCAGATTGCGCCCAGCGCGGGCGGGCGCTCGCACGCCAGTTGCAAGGAATTGAAACCCGAGTAGCTGTAGCCGAACATCCCGACGCGTCCATTGCTCCATGGTTGCGCGGCGAGCCAGGCGATGACATCGGCGAGATCATCGAGTTCGGACGGCGGGTACTCGTCGGTTGCTCGGCCCGCCGATGACCCGGTGCCGCGTACATCGAGCCGGCACACTGCGAAGCCGCCCTCGGCGCGTAGCCGGAGGTAGTCCTGCGCATGTGAGTCGCTGGTCAGGTCGTCCTTGCGATACGGAAGTGCTTCGAGCAGCACGGGGGCCGTGCCGCCCGCGCCCGGTAGATACAGGTCGGCAGCGAGCCGGGTGCCGTCACGCGCCGTGATCCACACCTGCTCGCACTGCATCGGGCGAGCGTACTCCGGCGTCTGCGTGGGTCAGCGCGGCAGCAGGGTGTAGTCGGGGTTGGTGAATTCGAGGTGGTCGCCATGCATCACAGGCACCCCATTGATCGCTATGCGGCGCCCGAGGGTGATGCCACCGATCTCGCGTCGCCCGGTCCACACCGCGGTGACTGTGCCGGTGTCATCGGAGATCGAGATGGCCAGTGCAGGCTGGCCGGCGGTCGGTCTCGCGGTCATCCGTGTGACCTTGCCACAGACGCATACACGCTGACGGGGCTGTGTGTCGCAGATCGGCGTGGACTGTGGCTGACTGACGGTCTCGACCGGCGGAGTCTCGCGTTGCTTGCGGCGGAGTAGCGACATTGTCAACCGACCAGTGCGCGCCGTACGTCGTCTTCGACACCGCCCGTGACCAACACCAACACCTCGTCGCCTTGGTGCAGCACTGTGTCGCCGCGAGGGACGACCACGTGGCCATCGCGAAGAATCGCGACAACGGTCGACTCGCGTGGCAGGCCGAGATCGGTGAGCTCCTTGGCGATCGCAGGCGAACCCGCCGCCAGGGTGACCTCGGCGAGGCGCGCCTTGCCGCCTTCCAGGCTGAGCAGGCGCACAAACGAACCCACGGTGACGGCTTCTTCGACCAGGGCGGTGAGCAGATGCGGCGTGGACACCGAGATGTCAACACCCCACATGTCGGTGAACATCCACTCGTTCTTCGGGTTGTTGACTCGCGCCAGAACGCGTGGCACCGCGTACTCCTGCTTGCAGAGCAACGAGACCACTAGATTGTCTTCGTCGTCGCCGGTCACAGCGGCCACCACATCTGCCTGGGCCGCACCCACGGCAGTCAAGGTGGCCACCTCGCAAGCGTCACCGAGCCACCAGGTGACGCCGACGGGTGTACGAGTTGCGCGCCCTTGGGAGACAACGGTGGTGTCGTTGTCTATCAACGTCACCTCGTGACCTGAATTCTGCAACTGGCCGGCCATGTAGCGTCCGACGCTGCCGCCGCCGGCAATGATCACCCTCATCAGTGCGTCCCTTCGGTGATATGTAATGCAGCGTCGAGCCGCGCTGCGTTGTCGGCAGGCACGACGACGTGAAGCACATCGTCTTCTTGCAGCAGTGTTGCCGGTACCGGGATTGATGCCTCGCCGAATCGGCCGAGTACTGCCACCCTTCCTGCTGTCGATCCTTCGACATCGGCCACCGTCATGCCAGCTGCGGCAGCCGGAACTCGTCGTTCGATGATCGTGAACTTAGCCGAGGGGTCGATCCAATCGGGGGTCGAGTCAGATGCCAGCAGGTGCCGCAGCACCCGTGCGCTCGTCCAGGTCACCGACGCGACTGTGGCAATGCCCAACCGCTCGTAGATCGAGGCTCGCCGTGGATCGTAGATGCGGGCGACCACGTGCTTGACGCCGAACGTTTCGCGAGCAACCCGAGCGATGAGGATGTTGGAGTTATCGCCACTTGTCACCGCCGCCACTGCACAATCCGGAGTGATCCCGGCATCTATCAGCACGTCGCGATCGAACCCGACACCCACCATGGTCATGCCCTTGAAATCTTCACCGAGCCGGCGAAATGATTCGGCGCGGCGATCGATCACGATCACGTCGTGCTCGGTAGCGGTGAGGTTGAGGGCGACCTCCGAGCCGACCCTGCCGCACCCGACAACAATGACATGCATACGTGACTCCTACTGCTCTTCCGCGAGATCGCCCATCGTATGGATCGGCACCGAGACAACGGCGGTATGCGGACGGTAGAGCAGTTTCGCCTTCAGGGCAAAGGCGCTGCCGTTGTGCAGCCACTGGGTGCCCCATGAGGTGACGAATTCAGGGATCACCACCGTGATGATGTCGCCTGGATGGCGTTCGTCGAGTTCGTCGATGAACTGCAGAATCGGTCGGGTCAGCTCACGATACGGCGAGTACACCGTGTGCAGTTCGATTGGCACTTCGAACGCCTTCCACTGCTCCTCGATGGCCTTGCGTTCGTCATCGTTGCTGGCCACTGTGACGGCCAAGATGCGGTCGGGGTTCAGCGATCGGGCATATTGCACGCCGCGTAACACGCCCTTGTTGACGCCGCCGACGAGCACGACCATCGTGTGTGTCTCCCGCGGTGCCCGGTATCCGGGCGGTGCGACGACGGAGCCGCGACTCTTCTTGTAGTGCTTTCCGATTGCGCGGAAGGCAAACACCATGAACGGAATCAGGAAGGCCGGGATCCACGCTCCTTCGGTGAACTTGGAGACGACCACGACGATCGCGACCAACCCGGTCGCCACTGCACCGATGGCGTTGATGGTGAGGCTTACTTTCCACCGGCCAACCTTGTGCCTGAGGTGGTGCCTGACCATGCCCGTCTGGCTCAGTGTGAAGCCCGTGAACACCCCGAACGCATACAACGGGATCAGCTTGGAGATGTCGCCGTTGAACACGATGATCAGGATGCACGCGATCGCTGCGAGGAAGATCACGCCGTTGGAGAACACCAAGCGCGCTCCGCGGTTGAAGAACTGTCGCGGCAGGAAGCCATCTCGGGCGATGATCGACGCCAGGCCAGGGAACCCGTTGTACGCGGTGTTGGCGGCCAGGATCAGGATCGCGAAGGTAGCGATCATCGTCAGCCAGAACAGCACTCCCTTGCCCCCGTAGACATGCTCGGCCATCAAGCCCAGGCCGTTGCCGTCCTCGTGACCCCGGTAGGGCTTGAGATGGGATGCCAGGACCGAGACACCGAGGAAGCAGATGCCGAGGATGCTGCCCATCCACACCAGCACCGTCGACGCGTTCCTGCTCTCCGGCTTCCGGAACGACGGCACGCCATTCGACACGGCCTCGACACCAGACAGAGCGACCGCGCCCGATGAGAACGCGCGCAGCAACATGAGAAAGCCGAGGTTCTTGGTCTGCTTGGAGAGCTCGACCGCCTCCTCGGAGAGGATGTCAGCCGGAATCGGGCCGAGATCCTGCACGAAGACGCGGTACAGGCCGGTGACGAGCAGCATGACCAGCATGAAGATGTAGAAGTACGTCGGGCCGGCAAACGCTGCGCCGCTTTCTCGCACGCCGCGCAGGTTCATGACGGTCATCACGAAGACGCATACCAGACACACCGGCACGGTGTACCTGTGGTCGAAGCCGAAGGCGGTGCGCATGGCCAGAACGCCGCCGGCCACGCTGACCGCAACCGTGAGGATGTAGTCGACGAGCAGTGAAGCGCCCGCCACCAGTGCCGGAACCTCGCCGAGGTTCTCGCGACTGACGACGTACGCGCCGCCACCCGACGGGTAGGCGTGGATCGTCTGGCGATAGCTCATCACCACGATGAACATCAGCACGCAGACAACGATCGCGATGGGGGTGAGCGGGTTGAATGCTGCAGCACCGATGCCGGCCTGCAGCAGGATGACGACCAGGATCTCGTCTGTTGCATAGGCCGTCGACGAGATGGCGTCGGACGCAAAGATCGGCAGCGCCACCGCTTTGCGAAGGCGTTGGTGCTCCTGCTCCTCCGAAGAAATCGGCTTTCCGATGAGGATTCGCTTCAGGGCTGGCATATCAGGAACTGAACGTAGCCGGTTTGGAGCTCTGGCGCGATGTGCACTGGCTGGAAGTTGGCAGGCGCAGCCAGGTCCGATAGAGTCAGATCCTCGTGCACGCCATCCGGTGTGCCTCCAACTGAAGTCTGTGTGCGCCCCCAGAAGTGTGTGGACGGGGGGACCTCACAGCAAGAACTGAATCCGGTGCTCCGCCGGCCGTAGGGCCTGCGGAGCATTTGCGTGCTACGACCAATGCCCGGGCGACCG
>JAYTZE010000419.1:0-1540 GCA_043742385.1 Ilumatobacteraceae bacterium | reverse complement strand
CATCGTCCTCAGCGGTGGAGTAGCTTCGCTTGGCGATGTGCTCCGTGATGCCATTGCCGAGAGGCTCGTGGGCGACGCCCAGCACTCCGAGTTCCTCGGTTCGCTCGACCTCGGCGCGAGGATGCGGGTGATCGATCCGTCAGTCGCACTCGGGCCGATCGGTGCAGTCCGCGCCGCACATGCCGCCCGACCTGTGCTGTTGCCATGACGTCGCTATCGATCCGTGGTGGGCTCGTTCACGTCGACACCGAATGCATTGCCGCCCACGTCATGGTTGAGGGTTCGCACATTGCTGCGGTCGATTCGCAGACCGGCGAGCGCGCCCAACTTGTCGTCGACGCCACCGGGTGCCAGGTGCTGCCAGGTTTCGTCGATCTGCAGGTCAACGGTGCTGCCGGTGTCGATCTGACCACGCAGCCGGAACGAGTCGGCGACGTCGCGCTGTTCCTTGTTGAATGTGGCGTCACGTCGTTCATGCCGACCGTAATCTCGTCGTCCGCCTCCATGATGAGGGCAGCGATAGCCGTGATGCACGAGTGGTCGCACGAAGACCAATTCGGAGCGCGTTCGCTCGGCGTGCACCTCGAAGGGCCGTTCCTGAATCCGGCCCGGGCCGGCGCACATCCGGTGCATCATCTGCGACCGCCATCACTCGACGCTGTGCAGGATTGGGGTACCGACGCCGGCATCGCCATGGTCACCATCGCACCAGAGCTTCCGCAAGCAATCGGCGTGATCGAACACCTTGTTGCGAAGGGCGTCTCGATCTGCGCCGGTCACACTGATGCCAGCCCTGCGGAGATGAGCGCAGCCGTCGCCGCCGGCGCCCGCGGTGTGACCCACTTGTTCAACGCGATGAGCCCGATGAGCGCGCGGGCTCCCGGCCCTGCTGGTGCGACGCTCATCGATCCGTTGCTGATCGCTGGGCTGATCGTCGACGGGCTGCATGTCGATCCGGTCATGGTGCGTCTGGCGTGGCGAGCACTAGGACCGCGTCGCATTGCGTTGGTGTCGGATGCGATATCCGCACTGGGACTGCCGAACGGTTTATACGCCATCGGCGATACTTCCGTCGTCGTCGACGCCTGGGGGGCGCGCACTGCCAGTGGAGTGCTCGCCGGCAGTGTCCTGCGCTTTGACCAGGCCCTGCGCAACCTGATTGCCTTCACGGGATGCGGACTTGCCGAGGCATCAGTGTCTGCTTCGGCGACGCCCGCGCGGCTAGCGAGCCGAGGCGACATCGGCCGGCTGGTTGCGGGATGTGCCGCCGACATCGTGGTGCTCGATGAGAACCACGAGGTCGTCGTCACACTCGTGCAGGGGCGCGTCGTGTTCGATCCGCAACAACGCTGTACCGGAAGCTGAGTCGGTCGATCGTGGAGGTTGTGATCCAGCAGAATCCCGGCGCAGTGGCGAGCGTGGTCGCTGACGCGATCGATCGGCTCGTTTCGTCGAAGCCGGATGCTGGTCGATATCGACCGTCCCAATGTGCACGTGCCGGATGGAGCAGCATCTGATATCGAGGCCGCTTGCGCCGACT
>JAYTZE010000418.1:0-1541 GCA_043742385.1 Ilumatobacteraceae bacterium | reverse complement strand
CCATCCCATAGCGGTCGAGCAGCCTGCGCATCCGCTGATGGTGGGTGTCGATCCACTCGGCGCCGCTCTCGACATACTGGCCGTCGCAGAACGGCGCGCGCACAGTGCGCGCCCTGCCGCCGAGCCGCGAACCGGCTTCGATCAACGTCACGTCGGCGCCGGCGCGCGCCAACTGCCGACACGCGGTCAGCCCCGCCATGCCAGCGCCGACGATGACGACTCGCTGGCGGGTCACCCCGCCATGTTCGCAGCGATCTGGCTCGACGACTGACCGCTGCGGCGTAGCACAAGCACCGTGACTGCGGCGAAGAACAGCGTGAACGAGAACAGCACGACGGCGCCCGACCCGGCCGTCGGTCTCGTCGACGACTTGACCGTGCCGAGCAAGTACAGCGGAAATGTCGACGCGTCGTTTCCGACGAAGCTCGACAGGATCACGTTGTCGAGGCTGAAGCTGAACGACAACATGGCCCCAGCGACCAGCGCCGGCACCATCAGGGGGAGGGTGATCTGACGGAAGACGCGCGTGGGCGGAGCACCCAGATCTGCCGCCGCCTCTTCGAGCGACTCGTCAAGGCCCTGTAACCGAGCCCGCACGATCAATGTGACGACGGCCGACGAGAACAGCGAATGGCCGATCCACAGCCGAATCATCCCTCCGCGAATTCCGAGGAACCCATTCTCGAACGGGCTGTTGAACTCACGTTCGAAGAACCAGCTCAGCAAGGCGAATCCGTCGATGACCTCGGGGGTGACAAGTACCAGGAAGAGCAGCGCCATGAACCAGTTGGTCCACTTCCCGCGCCGGCGCACCAGCGCGACACCGGCGAGCGCACCGATGAACACGGCGATCAGTGTGGAGCCGATGGCCGCCTTGAACGAGTTGATCAACGTGTCGCGCAGCGACTTGTTGTCGAACAACTCTCGATACCACGTGAGGCCGCCCCATTCCTTCCAGATGTTGAAGCTGTTGCCGCCGTTCATGGAGTGGATGATGACGTAGACGATCGGGATCAGTAGGAAGATCACGACCAACGTCGTCCAGACACCGCCCAGCGTGCGATACACATCGATTGAGTGCCGACGACGACGGACGGGCGGTGCAGTGGCAGTCACGACGCCATCTCCATGTTCACACGACGATTCACGCTGAAGAGATACTTGATCAACCCGACAACCACGCCGGCAATCGCCACCACGGCCAGGATGAGCAGGATGAGGACCACGGCGGCAGCAGCGCCCTTGGGAGTGTCTTGGCCCTGCACAGCAAAGTTGTAGATCGACGCACCGATCATGTTGCCTTTCGCGCCACCAAGAATGGTGGCCGTGACGTAGTCACCGGCCATCGGGATGAAGGTCAGCAGCGCACCGGCCGCGATTCCTGGCGCTGCAAGTGGGATGGTGACGGAGGCGAAGGTCTTGATACGCCCCGCGCCGAGATCCTTGCTGGCCTCGCGGAGCTCAGGCTCGATGCGATCCAGCGACACGAACAGCGGGAAGATCATCAGCGGCAGGTAGTTGTAGACCAATGCCAACAACAC
>JAYTZE010000417.1:0-6488 GCA_043742385.1 Ilumatobacteraceae bacterium | reverse complement strand
ACGCAACTGCCGTGGTCGTCGAGCGTGATCCAGTCGCCGTGGCGCCACACACCGGGAAACGAGTCGAAGTACGCGGCGCGGTATCTCGACCCGTCGTCGTCTCCCCAGAATCCGATCGGCATGGATGGCATCGGCTTCGTCACGACGAGCTCGCCCTGCTCGCCCACGACCGAGCGGCCCGTCTCGTCGAACGCCTCGACTGACGCGCCGAGGTAGCGGCAGGAGATCTCGCCGGCGACTACGGGCACCATCGGGCAGCCGCCGACAAAGGCCGAGCAGATGTCGGTGCCACCACTGATCGACGACAACATCACCCCACTTCCGACGCTGTCGTACACCCAATGAAAGCCGTCGGCAGGCAGTGGTGCGCCGGTCGATCCCACCGTACGAATCCGCGACAGGTCGAATCGCTCGTTGGGCCGAAGGCCCGCCTTGCGACATGCCATGTAGTACGGCGCGCTGGCGCCGAACCAGGTGATCTCGGCATCGGCCGCCAGATCCCACAACGTGTCGAGCGTCGGTGCTGCCGGGTCACCATCGAACGTGACGATTGCTGCGCCGGTCAGCAATCCGCTGACGACGTAGTTCCACATCATCCAACCGGTCGTGGTGAACCAGAAGAACCGATCGGTAAGTCCGAGGTCGGCATGCAAGCCCAGCACCTTGAGATGCTCGAGCAGGATGCCGCCATGGCCGTGGACGATCGGTTTGGGCATGCCTGTCGTCCCGGACGAGTACAGGACGTACAACGGGTGATCGGCGGCCACCTGCTCGAACTCGACGCGTCCCGCGTCCGCGGTCAGATCAGTCCAGCTGATCGCACCGGGCGGAACCTCGTGGCTGAGATACGGCAAGGACACGGTGGCTTGCAGGCCCGGCAGGCCGTCACGGATGGCTTGCACCTCGGCACGCCGATCAATGTCGCGCTCGCCGTAGCGATAGCCGTCGATCACCAACAGCACCTTCGGATCCACCTGTCCGAAACGGTCGAGGACGGCCTGCACTCCGAACTCAGGTGCACAACTCGTCCAGACCGCCCCGAGGCTCGCGGTGGCGAGGAATGCGATGATCGTCTCCGGCACGTTTGGCAAATAGGCCGCAACGCAGTCACCGCGACCGACACCAAATCGTAGCAACCCGACACGGGCCCGTCCGACGAGATCTGCGAGTTGATCCCACGTCAACGACGACGCTGGTCGGGTCTGCGAATGCGCGATGATCGCCGGCCGATCCCCGTCGTGACGAAGGATGTGCTCGGCGTAGTTCAGCCGGGCGCCTGTGAACCATTTGGTCCCCGGCATCGTCACCGAGTCGAGCACGGCGGAGTACGGCACGCTGGCCTGCACGTCGAAGAATTGCCAGACTGCCGCCCAGAAACCGGCGATGTCGTCGACCGACCACTGCCGCAGGGCGTCGTACGAATCAAAGCGCCCGATACCCCGCTCACCGAGCCAGGTGACGAACCGGCCGATGTTCGTGCCGGCAATTGTCTCGGGCGTCGGCGCCCACAGGTGCTCGGAAGGCAAGGCCACGATCGAGGTCTAGATCAACGGAGCGTTCGGTGCCAAGCCGGTCACTCAATCGGCGACCCGTCGTCCATGTCAGCTCCTCGATCGGCAGTCGTTTCATGAGCTGACAGGGAAGTCGAATGCTTCGGCAATACCGATGGCCCGATCCGATCTGCCGGTTCAGCCGATCTGGATGGAGGCCGCAGGAAGCCGACCGTCGCCGCTCATGGTAAGGCGTCAGATCAGAGGCGAGTTCGGGTCCAGGCCAAGCAGCAGACGGCCGTACATCTCCTGGTTGGTTTCGAGCTTCATCAGACCGTGATTGTTGATGGTCTGGATGTCGGCAAGTGCACGGTTGATGGGGCTCGATGTGCGCACTCCCGTGGCGCCGGACTCGCGGAACAGGATCTCGACACCCTCGAGCAATCGACGAACGGCAACGGCACAGTCGTTGCGCATCTCGGCGCGTCGCAGGAACGGCACCTCGTCGCCGGCCTGTGCGGTCGCGTCGACTTCGTCGGCGACGGCATAGAGCAACAGCGCACCCTCGCGAATGCGCGATGCCGCGTCGCCGAGCCTGATGTGGGTGAACGGATGCGGTTCCTGTGGGTCGGCGGTGTATGCGATGGTCTTGCCCTTGATCACCGACGGGAAGTCGGCGAGCGCCTGCTTGGCGATGCCAATTGCCCCGCCACACAAGGCGATAGTGAGCACCGGAACGGGCGCGCAGCGAACGACCCAATCGTCGCCATGTAGCGCAGCGCCGGGAGTGTTGCCCCTGATCAGACCGGGCATCGACAAGAAGCGGTGGGCAGGGACGTCGACGCCTTCGGCCACCATTGTGCACGAGCCCGTGCCAGCCAGGCCGCTGACGAACCAATCGTCCTTGAGTGTCACCGACGAGGTCGGCACGATGAAGTCGCCCTGATCGATCTCGTTACCGTCGGCATCGAACACGACCGCGCCGAGCAGCAACCAATCGGATCGTTCACAAGCCGAGCCGAACGGCCAGACCCCTTCCAATCGGAACCCGTCGGCAGTACGCACTGCCTTGCCGCGGGGAAGGATGACAGCCGAAACCACGGCGTCGGGGTTGGCACCATAGACGTCGGCCTGGCCTTGCTCGGGGAAATGAGAGAGCAACCACGAATGGGCGTGCACCACTCCGGCGACCCATGCCGTCGAGCCACAGCCCTCACCCAACGCTGAAATCACGTCGAGGTGGCTTCGGATGCCCAGCGCGTACCCTCCGTTGCGCGTTGCCTGGATGGTCTTCAGCGACCCGGCGCGGCGGAGCGCATCGATATTGACCTGCGGTATACGTCGATCGAGAGCGGTCTGCGCAGCGCGCTCGCGCAACTCGGGAATCAACTCGCGGGTACGGGCGACGGCGTCGCTCGCCGTTGCAGATATTGTCATCGACATCGGTTGCTCCTTTCAAGAGTAGTTAGACCAGGAAACTGACGCCCTCGGTGAAGCCCATCAATGCCCGACCGTAGATCAGTGAACTGATCTCCGGTGCCACGACCGCATGGCGGCTTGCAACCTCGCTGTCGCGCCACATCCGTTGCATCGGGCTGGCTTCGGCAAACGACGAAGCGCCGTGCGCCGAGCACAGCACGCGGATGGCCTCGCGGGCGGACTCGGCCGCGTGACCGGTGTCGTTGCGCGTGCGTGCACGCTCGACGTACGTCATTGCTCGGCCGGCCTTGGCGGCATCGTCGATGTCGGCTGCAGCGCGATAGGCGAAAAGGTGGGCGGTGTCGACCAGCGTCGCCGCCTTGGAGATCGCCAACTGGAACGTCGGTGCATCTCGCTGCAGTTCGTACTCGCTGTAGGCGATGCCCCGTTTGTGACCCTTCTCGATCACGTAGTCGAGTGCCGCCTGGGCGAGGCCGAGTTGAGGCCCGGCCAGGATCAATGCTGCGACGGGGATGAACGCCGAGCGGTACAGCGCCTCGTCCTTGAACGGGGTGTCGTATTCGTGGTTCAACAGTCCGGGTACCCAGTGGAGATGGTGGTCGGGCACGAACACCTCGTCGGCATGAATCGTGTTGCTGCCGGTACCGCGCATACCCGAGGTGAACCACGTGTCTTCGATGGTGACATCGCTGTTGGGGATCAACGCCATCGCCGGATACAGGAACTCGCCGTCCTCGCTCATGATCGGCACACCGACGAACGACCAATCGGCGTGATACGACCCACTGGCCCACGGCCACGCACCGGTGACGATGATCCCGCCATCGACCTTGCGAGTCTGCGCCGTGGGGTTGAACACCCCGGCAATGCGGGCATCGGGGTTTGCGCCCCACACGTCGTCCTGCGCTTGCTCGTTCATGCACGCGACGAAGAACGAGCACACGTTCATCAGCGCCGTCACCCAGGCCGTCGAGCCACACCCCTTGGCCACCTCTCGGGAGACCTCGAGCTTGGTGCGAATGTCGGCTTCCCAGCCGCCGTAGCGCTTCGGCACCATGATCTTGAACGCGCCGGCTGCCTTCAAAGCGGCGATGTTCTCCTCGACCACTCGCCGATCACGTTCGGTCTGGTCGGCGTTCTTCTCGAGGATCGGGCGGATCGCGGCGATTCGCTCGAGTAGGCCATCGATGGTCTGGGTCATATCAGTCCCTCCTACGGTTGAGCGATCACGGGGTTTTCCAGAAACCCAAGCTTGTCGATCTCGATCCGCACGGTCGAACCGGGCTTCATGCAGCGTGGAGGATCCATCACAAAGCCGACACCGGCCGGTGTGCCCGTGGCGATGATCGTGCCGGGTAGCAGCGTGAACGCCGTCGACAGGTGAGCGATGAGCTCCCAGCAGTTGGTGATCATCTGCTTGGTCGAGGCGTCTTGGCGAAGGTCGCCGTCGACCCATGTGCGGATGCCAAGATCGTGCGGGTCACCGACCTCGTCGGTGGTGACCAGCCATGGCCCGATGGGGCCGTGTGTGTCCCACGACTTGCCCATGGTCATGGTCGGAGTTGCCCGCTGCCAGTCGCGCACTGAGACGTCGTTGACGATGAGATACCCGGCGACGACAGACGGGGCATCCGCAATCGACACATTGCGGCAGCGCGTACCGATGACGATCCCCAACTCGCCTTCGTAGTCGACCCAATCGGGTGCAACGGTTGGCACCTCGACACCGTCGCCGGGGCCGACCACGCACGTGACCTGCTTGTTGAACACGACTGGTGCCTTCGGCTTGTCCATGCCACTCTCGGCGACGTGGTCGGCGTAGTTCAGCCCGATGGCCAGGAAGGTCGGCGGCTGCGAGATCGGTGCTTCCAGCTTGACTGCGCTCAGCGCCAAGCGAGGAGCGGTTGCGGCGGTGCCGGCAACGGAGGCGAGGTTGCCATTGGTCAGGACCACGCCGACGTCGGTCGGCAACGACGGGTCGGCGGTACCGACATCGATGATCTCACCTGAATCGGTGGCAACGATCCCCAGGCGCGTGCGGCCACCCTCGGTGAAGCGGGCGATCTTCATGAAACTCCTTGCAGCGCGGCGGCGATCTCTTCGACATCGCTCGGGTGGACGAATGCTTTCGGTACGGGTGGGCCCCAGGCGTACAGCGCCTTGTCGGGTGCCCAGTCGCGAGCATCCCACTCGGCGTCCTCCGGGATCTGATCGAGGTCGGCGTAGTACTCGGCGAAGTTGCCGGCGGGGTCGCGGAAGTACCAGAACAGATTGCTGCCGAGGAAGTGCCTGCCAAGGCCCCAGATGTCGCGAGTTGGGTCGACAGCGAGCAACGTTTGCGCGCCCTGGCCGATCTCGTCGACGTCGTTGACCTGCCACGACGAGTGGTGGAAGAACGGCACGGGGGCATTGATCACTCCGACGTTGTGATGGTCGGTACTGCAGCGCAGAAAGGCGATCATCCCCGCGCTGGTGTCGCTGACCTTGAATCCAAGCACTTCGGTGAGGAAGCGGATGCTGGCGTCGAAGTCGGGGCTGGTGTAGAGCACATGGCCCAGCTTGCGTGGCCGAGCGGGACCCTGGTCGAAGATCGCTGGCGCGCGCGTGCCCGAGCGAGCCGGGTTACCAGGCGAATTCATCGCCTTCCACGTGTACGGCTCGGCCTGGACGATGCGCGGGCGAATCGTGACTTTGGCGCTGATGCCCACAACGGGCTCGGCCATCGAGATGCTGCCGTCGTCGTGATCGATCACGGCGATGTCGTGCGCAGCGGCCGCGCTGCGAATGCGGGCGATGTCGTCGGCGTCCTCGGCGGCGACAGCGAACTCGACCAACCGTCGGTACGGCGACTCGATGACCCGTAACTGGTCGCCTCCGTCGGCAGTGGCGAACATGCCGTTGTCGCTCTCGGCGAGACCAAATTCCCGGTAGAACTGCCTCGTCGCCTCGACGTTGGGCACACCGAGCATCATCTCGGCAAGGCCGTGCAAAGTCATCGCTGTACCCCCTCGTGAACCCCGACTCGGCATCACGTCGGGACCGGATCGTTCTACCGCTCGATCTTCGACATGTCAAGAAAATTTCGATATTGCGCGCGATTCCCGAAAGTGCTTGACTGTGCGTCGTGGGGGGAACCGACGACCGAGCCGACACGCCGCAACCGGCGCGACATCGCTCGCCGCTCGCCGCCATCACGCGAGGTGAGCAGGTCTACGTACAGCTTCGCGCCGACATCTTGTCGGGTCGCGTGCTCCCCGGCACCAAGTTGCGGTTCGCCGATCTCACCGAGCGCTACGAGTGCAGCACCAGCGTTGTGCGTGAGGGCCTCACGCGCCTGGCCGAGCAGGGTCTGGTGCAGGCAGAACCGCAGCACGGCTTTCGCGTCACGCCATTGTCGCAGGACGATCTCGAGGATCTGACGACAGCGCGCTGCGAGCTCGAAGGACTGGTCCTGCGAATGTCGATCGAACACGGCGACATCGCGTGGGAGAGCGAAGTCGTCGCTGCCCACCATGCTCTGGATCGCACCTCGATGGAAAGCGCCGGCGTCCCGGTGCT
>JAYTZE010000416.1:0-3299 GCA_043742385.1 Ilumatobacteraceae bacterium | reverse complement strand
GTCGACGGACGAACGGCAGCAGTGCGCACGACGATCACCATCGGTGGCTGGGTGGTGTGGGGTGTCGGCGTCGTCGCTCTGGTCGTGCCCTCGACCCTTGCGCTCACGGTCATGCGCATGATCAGCGCCCTGGCAGGTGGTGCAGCCGTGCTCAGTTGGGCCGCAGGCACGCCTGCTGCGTCGGGTGCCACGTTCCTGGCCTGCACGTTGATCTGCGCACTACTGATCGGTGGGGCGGATTTCGGTCACCGCTGCGTGCAGGCGTCGGCCTATGGCGACGAGCAGCGGTTCCTGCTTCGTCCGCCGGCCGCGTTCCTTCCACCGATCCTGACCGCCGGGCTCGCCTGGGTGGCCGCAGTACTCGCGGCACCGCTGCTGGTGTCAGCCGGGCGATGGATCATCGGAGCAGCTGTCACGATCGTCGCTGCCCTGCTGACGTGGCTGCTGCTTCCCCGGTTCAATGTGCTCTCGCGACGCTGGCTCGTACTCGTGCCGGTTGGCATCGTGGTGCACGACCGAGTGGTACTCGCCGAAACGTTGATGGTGCTGCAGTCCGAGGTCGCGGGGATCGACCTGGCGCTAGCCGGAACCGAGGCTGCCGACTTCACCGGACCAGCAGCGGGCCACGCAGTGGAGATCGGCTTGCGGTCGATGACCACCGCAATCCTCGCACCGTCGAAGAGCAACCCGAGGGGCATCGCACTACATGTGCAATCGTTCATCGTCGCCCCAAGCCGCCCTGGTGCCGTCCTGCGCGCCATCCGCTGAACAGTCCACGGGGCTATTGGGCGATGCCGCCACCGAGCACGTAGCGATCGCTCAAGTCGAAGAACACCACGCTCTGGCCCGGGGCGACCCGGCGTTGCGGGCTGCCCCAACGAACCGTGTCACCCTGCAAGAACGCCGGGTTCGTGGCGCCGTGCGCGCTGCATTGCACCATCACGTCGCCGACATGCGGCCGGTCGGCCCACACCACGTTGTCGACAAGCAGCTCGCAGTCGTCGAGATCCGGTTCGTCGCCGACCATGACCGTCGCAGTGATCTGATCAATCGCCGTGACGTAGCGCTTCGGACCGCCACCGGGGAGGCCGATGCCACGACGCTGCCCAACCGTGACCATCTCGATCGCCGGCACTTCACCGAGCACGGCTCCAGCGGAGTCGACGACGGTTCCCTGCCGGAACGGAATGCGGGCCCCGAGGAAAGTCTCGCGTCCACCGGTCTGGGTGATGAAGCACACGTCTTGACTGTCGGGCTTGGCTGCAGTTCGCAGGCCCAGAGCCGCGGCCTTGTCGCGAACCTGGGACTTGGTGAGATGCCCGACTGGGAACAGGATCCGCTGCAGTTCGCGCTGCGGCAACATGTGCACGACGTAGCTCTGGTCCTTGGCCGCGTCAGCGCCGCGATGCACGAAGTAGCGGTCGCCGACAGCCTCGATCCGGGCGTGATGACCAGTGGCAATGGCATCGAAGCCGAGCAGGTCGGCGCGTTCGCTGAGGCGGTCGAACTTCAGGTGCCGATTGCATTCGATGCATGGATTCGGTGTGAGGCCTTGGCTGTGGGCTCGCACGTACGGATCGACGACGTGTGTGTTGAATTCGTCGCTGAAGTTGAACACGAGGTGATCGATGTCGAGCTGCTGGGCGACTCGGCGAGCATCGTCGACATCGGCCACCGAGCAGCATCCGGTGTCGCTTTCACCACCCCACAATCGCATCGTGATACCCACGACATGATTCCCCGCCTGGATCAACTCGGCGGCAGCCACCGAGGAATCGACGCCGCCGCTGAGAGCAACCAGCACCCTCACAATGCAAGTCCCTGACGAACACGTGCGTCTCGCCCGTTGCGTAGCCTGCGCACGGACTCGACGATTGCAGCCGTCGCCCGAGCGACATCGTCAGCGGTCGTCGTACGACCGAGGGTCAGTCGCAATGCGCCACGGGCACGCTCGTTCGGCACGCCCATCGCCGCCAACACGTGCGAGGGCTCCATGGCCCCGCTCGCGCACGACGACGCCGCGCTCGCGCACACGCCCGCTTCATCGAGCAGGTACAGCAGCGCCTCGTTCTCGATGCCGTCGATGCATACATGAGCAGAACCGGCAACCTTGTCTGCTCGCTCGACGGTCTCATGCACATCGTCGAGTTCTGCCCGCAGGCCATCGACCAGAGTGTTGCGTAGCTCGGCAACTCGCTTGTTCTCCGTGGATCGCTCGTCATCGGTTGCACGCAGCGCCGAGGCCATGGCGATGATCCCGGAAACATTGTGGGTACCGCTGCGGCGCTCGCGCTCTTGACCGCCGCCCACCAGCATCGGTGCGAACACCGAGCGCCCGCGAGCCACCAGCACACCGGCGCCCTTCGGTCCGCCGAACTTGTGCGCCGAGAGCGACAACAAATCAACGTGAGGCGTGATCGTGCGCAGATCGAGCCAGCTCGCCGCCTGCACTGCATCGGTATGCATGACAGCGTGAGGCGAATGGCGGCGAACGACCGCCGCGACCTCACCGAGATCGGTGATGGTGCCGACCTCGTTGTTGACTGCCATCACGCTGACGATCGAGACATCGTCGAGCGACGTTGCGAGTTCATCGAGGTCGACCCGACCGGCCGCGTCGACACCAACCACCCTCCCATGTCGGGACTCGACCGCATGCAACACGGCGTGGTGCTCGACAGCGGGACACATGGCGATGCCGCCGCGCTGATCGAGGGTTCCAAAGATGGCCGTGTTGTCTGCCTCTGTACCACCACTCGTGAAGATCACCTCGCCTGGCAAGCAGCCGATCACGTCGGCCACATCGTCGCGAGCCTCGTCGATCGCCTTGCGGACCTGCCTTGCAAAGCGGTGCGATCCAGACGGGTTGGCGAAATGCTCGCTCAGGAATGGCAGCATCGCCGCTACCGCCTCGGCACGCATAGGCGTGCTGGCAGCGTGGTCAAGGTAGGCGTAGCCGTCGTGCACGGCGTTCAGGCTACGCCCACGTATTGGCCGAAGACAGCCGTTGTGGTCGAAGATGGTGCTGTGGATGGCTACACCGACTCGACGTACGGCGACTCATTCGCCGATGTGTACGACGATTGGTATCCGGGCATCAGCGATGTCGGCACGACGGTCAGCGTGCTCGCACAACTTGCGGACGAGTTCACCCCGTTGCCTGTGCTGGAACTCGGGGTCGGCACCGGCCGCCTAGCGGTGCCGTTGGCCGCACGCGGCGTGCGGGTTGTCGGCCTGGATACCAGCTCGTCGATGCTCGCCAAGCTGGCCGAGAACGACCCCGCTCGATCGGTGACGAC
>JAYTZE010000415.1:0-1543 GCA_043742385.1 Ilumatobacteraceae bacterium | reverse complement strand
ACCCGCACTGACCGAGGTGGCCCTTCCCATTCCTCAGCCTGATCCGGTCGCCGATGTCGAGGCCGAAGCGCATCAGCAGGTCGTCGAACGGCTGGCCGGGTCCGTCAGCGATGGCATGACGATCGCCGTTGGCGCCGGAAGCCGCGGGCTCGTGCAGCGAGTCGCCCTGTTGCGCGGCGCGATCAGTGGCTTGCGCTCACTCGGCGCCGAACCGTTCGTCGTGCCGGCGATGGGAAGCCACGGCGGCGCTACGGCGGAAGGTCAGCGGGCAATGCTGGAAGCATTGGGCATGACCGAAGCGGCCATCGACTGCGAGATTCGGGCCTCGATGGACACTGTGGAGGTCGCCCGCACAACCGATGGCATGCCGTTGTACCTCGACAGGCACGCTGCCGGGGCGGACCGGATCATGCCGGTCAACCGCATCAAGCCGCATACGTGCTTCAAGGGTCCGATCGAAAGTGGCCTGACCAAGATGGCCGTGGTCGGATTCGGCAAGCAACCCGGTGCGGCGCAAATCCACGCCTGCGGGCCGGTCGAAATGCGCAACCGGTTGCTGAACGGCATCGGCGCGCTGAAAGCCACAGGTCGGCTGCTCGGTGGCGTCGGCTCGCTGGAGTCGGCCGATGGTCAGGTGGTCAGCGTGCGAGCGCTCACCGCCGAGGAGGTCGGCAGCGACGTCGAGATCACCCTCACCGACGAGGCCCGCGAGCTCGTGCCACCCTTGCCCTTCCCGGTCATCGATGTGCTGATCATCGAGCAGGGCGGCAAAGACATCAGTGGCACGACACTGGACCCCAACGTCACCGGACGTTTCTGGGTGCACGGCCTCGCCGACTCCGACTCGCCACGGGTCAGCACCATCGTCTTGCTGGGCATCACCGAGGCATCGGGCGGCAATGTGCTGGGAATCGGCTTCGCCGACTTCATTCCGGCGTCGGTAGCCGCCGGTATCGACTGGCAGAAGACCTACGTCAACTGCTTCACGGCTGGGCCGTCGGGCGTGCGCCGCAGTCGCATGCCGATGGTGCTGCCGACCGAGACCGACTGCATCAAAGCAGCGCTCAGCATGTGTGGCAAAGCCATCGACGAGCCTAAGAGCGTCGTGCGCATCCGCAGCACACTGCATCTCACCCGCTGCTGGGTCAGCGAACCGCTGTTGGCGCAACTCCCAGCCGGCGCCCGAGTCATCGCCTGACTGCCGCGGGCGCCGACAACCTCGGCGCACGTCTCGCTGCCTCCCCATCGGGCGCGATGTGAGTTCTCGACCGGTTAGGGGTGGGCTGCTTCGGCGGCGTCGAGCTGGGCGCGGGTGAGCAGCGAGACCATGGTCAAGCCCGCGTCGACCAGCGCGGCACCGTGATCGGGGCTGCGATCGATCACGCAGACGACATGCTCGACGATCGCCCCGAGGGCGCGCAGTTGCTCGGTCGAGATCACCACCTGGCCTCCGGTGGTGATCACATCCTCGATCACCGTCACACGCCTGCCCTCGATCTCCGCTCCCTCGGCGAGCCGGGCGGTGCCATAGGCCTTGGCCTCT
>JAYTZE010000414.1:0-1545 GCA_043742385.1 Ilumatobacteraceae bacterium | reverse complement strand
CTGGGTTCTTGACCGAGTGGCTCGAGACGATGCGACCGCGCATCCGCGAGACGACCTGGGTCAGCTACGAGATGGCCGCCAATCGCATCACTCGACATATCGGTGCGGTCCCGTTGCAAGCGCTCACGCCATTGCAGGTTGAATCGCTCTACGCAACGTTGCTCGCGAGCGGCGGTGCCGGCGGGTGAAAACTGGCGCCGAAGACGGTGCGCAACTGCCACATCGTCCTACGTCGGGCATTGGCCGACGCTGAGCGGCTCGGTCTCGTCAGCCGCAACCCAGCCGCTGCGGCGCGTGCGGTCGCCGCTCCGAGAGCCGAGCAGCGGACCTGGTCGGCTGACGAGATTCAGCGCTTCTTCGAGGCGTTGGCGGGGGAGCGGTTGTCGATGGCGTTCGTCCTATTGCGACAACGGGGATGCGCCGTGGGGAGGTGCTCGGGCTTCGATGGGAGGACGTGGACTTCGCGGGTCGTGCGCTGTCGATCGTCCAGACGTTGACGACCGTGCGCGGCAACAAGCACATCGGCCCACCAAAGACCGGCAAGAGCCGCCGCAGGGTGTCGATAGACGGCGTGACACTCGATGCGCTGAAGGCCCACCGCAAGCGTCAACGCGTCGAGCGCATCGCGGCAGCTGATGTTTGGTCGAACGAGGGCGATCTCGTATTCACCGACGAGCTCGGGGAGCCGGTTCACCCGAATCGGTTGTCGCAGTCGTTCGACCGAAATCGTCAGGGATGCAGTGCTGCCGCGGATCCGACTGCACGACCTCCGCCACAGCTACGCCACGCTCGCTCTGAAGGCCGGAGTGCACCCCAAGATCGTCTCTGAGCGCCTCGGCCATTCAACGTCGCAATTCACCCTCGACCTCTACTCCCACGTCGTTCAGGGCCTCGACGCCGACGCCGCCGAACTCATCGCCGCTCGCATCTACGGCAGTACGCGATGACCTTCATCGATGGAGATCTCTACGAGCGCTCGTTCGAGACGTCGGCCGGGCGTGTGGACGTCCTTGCTGAGATCGTCCTGCACGAATCTCAGATCGAACTCCGCGATATCGCCGTGTATCCGAGCGGTGGAATTCGCTTCAACATCTCTCCCGCGGAGCTGCTCAGGTGGGCCCGCCTGGCGATGATCGAAATGGCTGACGCAGGGTTAAATGAGTTGCTCGTCACGGGAACGCGCCTGTCCGGCGCTCGTCCGGGTCGTAGAGTGAATCTCGTCATCCGGCTCCGAAGGGAGCAGCCATGAGCCAGACGAGCAGCACAACTCAGAGTGCGGTGGATCACGAGGACTGGGAGCAGGTTCTCGCGCAGCTCCGCGCCGAAGGATTCTCCCCGATCGAGTCGATAAAGGTCACTCGGGCAGTGCTCCACGTGAGCCTTGGAGAAGCGAAGCGGATCGTGCATCAGAGCAGGGCTTGGGAAGACGCTCGCGACGGTTTCGATCAGCTGCATGACGTGGCTGAGGCTGCGGCCGCAGAGCTGTAAGCGCCTCTCGGTCGCTCAGCGGACTCGCCGTTTGCGCGTGACCAGTTCAAGGTCGAG
>JAYTZE010000413.1:0-3305 GCA_043742385.1 Ilumatobacteraceae bacterium | reverse complement strand
TCGGCGTAGCGTTCACGTTGACGTCCGAGACATCCGATGCTGCCGGTTTGTCGCCGGTGCTCACCCAACGTCTTGCTGGACTGTTGTTCCTGATGGCGTTGCAGCCGCTCGACAAAGCACCAATGTTGGCACTGCGCGCTCCGGCACGTTTGTGGGGGATTGGCGCCGGAGTGTCCGCAGGCGTGGCGATCGCGTCCCTGAAGCTCGGCTACATCAACGGCTCCGCTGGCCCGGTATCGGTCGCGGCCTCGCAGTTCGCGGCTGTTGCCGTATTGCTGTCCGTGTTGTTCAATGGCGAGCGGCTGCGCACCTGGCAAGCCATCGGTGTCGTGGCCAGCGGCGCGGGTGTTGCCTTGATGGCCCTCGGGTAGTCGCCCTTCGTTCACGCCAGAACCGGTGGTACCGTGAGCACATGAGCGACTTGAAACTTGAGGGTGTGTATGTTCCGGTCGTCACCCCGTTCGATGCCGACGAGGGGCTCGATCTCTCGACATTGACGAAGGTGATCGATTTCTGTCTCGACGCCGGGGTCAGCGGCGTGGTGTCGTGTGGCACGACTGGCGAGTACTACGCGATGTCGTCCAACGAACGCAAGAGTGTGATGGCTCACACAAGCGAGGTTGTCGCGGGTCGCGCTCAGCTGGTTGCCGGTTGCAACGCCGGTTCGACACGCGAGGCCATTCAGCTTGCCGAGGCGGCCATCGGCATGGGCTACGACGCCATCATGCTCGCCGCTCCGCCCACGTCGCTGCCCACGCAGCGCGAGTTGGCGGCTCACTTCGTCGCCGTCGCCGACGCGGTCGACAAGCCCATCGTGCTCTACAACTATCCAGCGCGTGCCGGAGTGGAGATCGGCTACGAGTGCCTCGACGCAGTGGCCGGTCACTCGAACATCCTCGCCATCAAGGAATCGAGCGGCGACTTCTCACGGTTCTTGCATTTGCAACGAACGTACACCGGCCATCTCGAGATCATGTGCGGCAGTGACGACCAGGCGGCCGACTACTTCGCATGGGGCGTGCGCAGCTGGCTGGCAGGCACCGCCAACGTGCTTCCTCGCCACCACGTGGTGATCATGAACACCGCCAACGAGGGCAACCATGGGCTGGCAAGGCGGCAGTTCTCCGAGATCTTGCCGTGGATCCAGAACATGGAGAGCGGTTCGTACAACGCCAAGGCCAAACTGGGTCTCGCCCATCAGGGCTTCGATTGTGGTCCGGTGCGGGCGCCATTACTTGCCCTACCCGACGACATGGCCACCGACCTGCTGACGGTGCTCGACCAGGCCCTCGCTGCTGCATTCGCCAAGGGCTAACGCAGGCGATGCGCTCGACAAGGTCGTACACCGCCGTCGAGGTACACGCCGAGGGCGAACAGGGCACCTGCTACCTGGGCTCGGTGTTCGATGTGCCCGGCGCGTCGATGCGCGACAAGTTGCGTCACATCAACGAGATCGATGACTCGATACGCAAGTTCTTGTGCTTCGAGCCACGGGGCCGGCCCCAGACCAGCGCCAACCTGGTGTTCCCTTCACTCGAACCCGACGCCGACGCCGGATTCATCATCTGTCAGGCCGACCGAGCCCACGCGATGAGTGGGTCGAACACGATCTGCGTGGTCACCGCACTGCTGGAGACCGGCACCGTGACGATGGTCGAACCCGAAACGCACGTGGTGCTCGAAACTGCTGCAGGTCTGATCAAGGTCACTGCGTCGTGTCGCGACGGTCGCTGCGAACGGGTGACGTTCGACGGTGTTCCCTCGTTCGTCGAGGCACTCGATGTACCGCTCTACGTGCCCGGCCTCGGCGACATCAAGGTCGACGTTGCCTACGGCGGCTGCTACTACGTATTCGCCGATCCCGCGCAGTTCGGCGTGAAGCTCAACCGCGAAAGCGCCCGGCAGGTTGTCGAAGCCGGCACGGCCATCTCGCTCGCGGCTCGCCAGTCGATCACCGTCCAGCACCCAGAGATCCCGGAAATCGACTTCATCTCGTACGTGATGCTGATCGGCGACGATGATCCGGCCAACGGCTCGCTACGCGGCGCCACTGTGTTGAGCGGTCGTGTCGACCGTTCGCCGTGCGGCACCGGCAACTCGGCTCGCCTGGCTCTCCTCGCCGCTCGTGGCGCGGCCGGGGTCGGCAGCAAGTTCATCGCCAGATCGCTGATCGACAGCGAGTTCATCGTCGAGATCATCGGCGAGACCACCGTTGGTGGCCGCGCCGCGGTGCTCCCACGTATCTCTGGACGCGGCTGGGTGGTCGGTACACGAACGAGCACTGTGGATCCGACCGATCCGTATCAGCTCGGCTATGTGCTCAGCGACGTGTGGGGCGACGAGGTCGGCGCGCTCTAGCGCCCGGTTCTGGCGCGTCGAAGCGGGTTGCGATCGGGGTCGAACGCGCTGATATCGGTGGAGCTTCGTCCGGTCATGATCAGCTCCGAGATGGCGACGCCACTGGGCGGTGCCAGGGTGAGGCCGAACATGCCGTGACCGGCCCCGACCACCACATTGCTCCACCGCTTCGGTCGACCCATGAACGGCAGCCCATCGGCACTCATCGGCCGGGATCCCGCCCAGGTGTCGAATCGCTCTTCCCAGTCGAGGTCGAGGAACTTGCGCATCGAGGCGATGATCGTCTCGACTCGGCGACCGTCGAAGGGTGGATGATTGCCGCCGAACTCCATCGTGCCCCCCAATCGAATCCGATCCTCGAACGGGGTGGCGACAGCATGCACCTCCTCGAAGATCACGGGCTGCTGAAGGCCGGCTGAGGTCGGCAGCGCGACGTTGTAACCCTGCCCCGGGATGACCGACAGCCGGAGATCGAAGAGCTTGGCGACCAGCCGAGACCTGGCACCGGCCGACAATACGAACTCCTCACCGTCGACGGGTCCGTTGGTGGTCGACAGCGAACGTACCCGGTCGCCCGACGACTGGACCCCGGTGACCTCGGTGTGTTCGAAGATCCGAACATTGCGCGACTTCAGAATGTCGATGACCGAGTCGACGTAACGTCGCGGGTCGATCGACCGGTCGCCGGGCATCACCAGTCCGGCACGAATGTGGTCAGTGATCGCAGGAGCGATGCGTCGGATTTCATCACCGTCGACGACCCGGTCGGGGATGCGAGCGCCGAACTCGACCATTGGCTGCAGTGCCTTGAAGTGATGCTCTGCCTTGGCGACGTCGTGGTACGGGACGAGCAGTTCGCGACTGAGGGTGACGGCGACACCTTGCGTGGCCAGGCGTTCGAGAATTGCGGCACTGTTGCGATTGAACTGCGCCAGCGCGGCCCTGCC
>JAYTZE010000412.1:0-3311 GCA_043742385.1 Ilumatobacteraceae bacterium | reverse complement strand
ACGCATCGGCGCGCTGGTGACACACGCCCGTCTCGAAGTCGACGCAGCGATCGTTGGCGCGTACACGGCGCTCGCCGACGCCAGCGCGCTCGTCGGTTCGCCATCGACTCGCAATGTCGGAACGCTTGGCGGCAACGTCATGAACGCCTCTCCTGCCATGGATACCGGCGCACCCTTGCTGGTGCTCGGAGCCGAGGTCGAACTGCAATCCACCACAGGGTCGAGGCGTGTTGCGATCGGCGACCTCTGGACCGCGCCCGGGCGCACCTCGGCGCAGTCGAGCGAACTGTGCGTCGCAATCCGGCTTCCATCTCGGCCAGCGATTTCGGGCAGCGCCTATGTTCGTCTCGAATACCGTCGAGCGATGGAGATCGCTGTCGTCGGCGCTGCAGCTGCAGTGACACTCGACCCCAACGGCAACGTGGTCTCCTTGTCGGTCGCTCTCACTGCCGTCGCCCCGACGATTGTTTCGGTCGGCGACACCGGCGTATTCATCGGCCGTCAGGTCGACGAGGCGTTGCTTGCCGACATTGCCGTGTTGGCCAGCCACCAGGCCACGCCGATCAGCGATCTCCGGGCCAGCGACACCTATCGACGCCATTGCATCGGCGTGATGGCCCGTCGTGCGGTTGACGCCGCAACGCGACGGGCGCGCCGCGAATCGATCGCCGTCCCCGTCAACCGCAGTCTCGGCATCGGAGCAGCATCGTGAGCATCTCGATCAATCTCAACGTCAACGGCATTGACTATCCGGTCGACGTGCATCCAGGCCGTAACCTCGTCAGCGTGTTGCGCACCGAGATCGGCCTCACCGGCACGAAGGAGGGGTGCGACGACTGCGAGTGCGGCGCGTGCATGGTGTTGATCGACGGTCAACCGGTCAATTCGTGCTCCTACCTCGCCGCACAGGCAGCCGATCGCCCGATCACGACCGTCGAGGGCGTGATGGTCGGCGACCAGTTGCATCCCCTTCAACAAGCATTGCTCGACGAGGGCGGCGTGCAGTGTGGTTTCTGCACGCCGGGCATGATCATGTCGGCAACTGCGCTGCTGAGCCGCAATGCATCACCGACCGAGGAGGAGGTCCGTATCGGGCTTTCGGGCAACCTGTGCCGATGCACGGGCTACGTCAAGATCCTCGCCGCCGTGCAACATGCCGCCGAGCAGGCTCGACTATGAACCTGCGGTGATGTGGACGAGCATCGACGTTTCCGGCAAGAGAACCGGAGCGTTGAAGCCGATCGACGACAGTTGAGCGCCGGTCATGTGCAGGCCGTCGGCCAGCCATGAAGGCTGGCGACGAGCGGGACCCCAGCCGCCTGCGCCGATGTCGAGACTGACGATGTCGTACATGCGCGCCGGATCGAGTCCGACAGGACAAATCGGTGCCGTATGCAACGACGGACCGGAGTGCAACCGGGTGCAGGCGAACACGGCCTCGGATCGATCTTGGGCGACGACCCCATGCACCAGCACGTGTGGATCCGGGTGGTCGAGGCGCACGACAGTTCCGTGATGCAGCAACGTGCGTAGTCGCTTGTGAATCGCGATGATTTCGGCCAGGTCGACGCGGTCTTGATCGGTTGCGGTGAGAAGATTCCATTCGATCCCCAGCGAACCGAAGATTGCCGCGATCGCTCGGAACGCGAGGGTGTGCGAGCGTCTCGTGGTGTGGGTGACCGGGGAGCCGATGTGGCTGCCCATCAGTTCGGGCGGAAAGAGCAGCGAGAATCCGCGCTGGATCTGTTGACGATCAAGGGCGTCGATGGAGTCGCTGGTCCACGCTCGATCGGTGCGTTCGAAGATCCCGAAGTCGACGCGACCGCCTCCCGATGCACACGTCTCGAATTCGACCCCTGGATGCGATGCCCGCAGTCGATCGAACAGTCGGTAGACGCCGAGCGTCTGCCGGTGCACACCGGCTCGTCCGGCTGACGTCGCCGCAACCAGGTCGCGATTCATATCCCACTTGACGTACGCGATGTCGTGATCGCGTAGCAACGCGTCGAGTTGGGCGAACAGATAGTCGGCCACCTCGTCGCGACCGACATCGAGCACGAGTTGATTGCGACCAAGTACGGCCGGGTAGCGCTGATCGACCAACGTCCAATCGGGGTGAGCCCGGAACAGGTTGGAGTCGGGGTTGACCATCTCGGGCTCGACCCAGATTCCGAACTGCATGCCCAAACCGCGCACGTGGTCGATCAGCGGTGTCAACCCGTTCGTCCACATGTCGGCGTCGACCCACCAATCACCGAGGCCGGCACGATCGCTGCGGCGGCCGTGGAACCAACCATCGTCGACAACGAACCGTTCGACGCCACACGAGGCTGCGGCATCGGCGAGTCGGCGCAGCGTGTCGAAATCGTGGTTGAAGTACACCGCTTCCCAAATGTTGAGCAGCACCGGGCGCGGCGTCGACGGATGCTGCGGTCGACTTCTCATGAAGGTGTGAAACGAGTTCGACACCCCATTCAGGCCATTGGCCGAGTAGGCCGCGTACACCGTCGGCATGTCGTAACGCTCCCCCGGCGACAATGCGATCTCGCCCGACGCCAGCAGTTCGCCGATCTGAAGTGACCGTCGGCCCTCGGTGACCGAATCGCAGACAATCTCGAAGTTTCCGCTCCAGCCGATATGGCAGCCCCACACCTCACCTCTGTGTTCGGCAAATGCCGGAGTGCCGGCGAACACGACACCGAGCCGTTCGTGCGACGTTTTGCCACGTCGGTTCTCGACCGTCAGGCAATTGCCGATCCATGGCGTGCGCGTCTGGCCGAACTCGTTGGCCCATCGCCCGCCGACTGTGAGCAGTTCCTGAGCCTGCGCCGGCACGGGAAGGCTGAGCCGGCACGCCTCGAGTGAGTAGTCGGAGTCACCATCGTTCGTGATCGCGGCCGAGAAGGTTGCAACGCCAGAGGGATGCAGCACAACCTCGATGGTCAGCGAGAGAGCCGCCGCCTGATCGGCCATTACGAACTCGGCTCTCCCGTCGCGCTCCTCGATGGAACGCAGCACGAACTGCGGCGCAAAGTCACGTCCCTCGCTCCGATGACCTTCAAGACCGGGTGTGCCGAACCAGCCGACACTCGACTCGGCGAGCAACCCGACCGGAGCATCGACGTCGAGACCACCACCTGGAACTGGACGCTCGAGAGCAGCCAGTAGTCGCTCGTCGCTATCACCCAGTGGCGCGCCCCAGTGGGCCAGGTATGGCATACCCCGACTGCTGGTGATCAGCAGGCTGGTGAGACCGTCGGTCAGATGCGCAAGCACCTGCGCGCCGCGCTCGGGAGACTCATTCATCGACA
>JAYTZE010000411.1:0-6518 GCA_043742385.1 Ilumatobacteraceae bacterium | reverse complement strand
CGCTCCGCCATCGCTGCGTCCGGTCACCACACAGGTGAGGTTCGCCGGGCCGGCGCAGCCGGTGCAACACACTGGCAGCGTCGATGTCATTCTCGAAGCCCTCGGCCAGATGCCGGCAGGGGCGGTGCTCGTGATCGACGATGATGCTCGTACCGACCGCGCGTGCATCGGTGACCTGACGGCCCTGGAAGCTCAACGTAGCGAGGCGCGATGGTCGTGAACGGGCTGCATCGCGACACCGATGAACTGATCGAGATCGGTATGCCGGTGTTCTCGCTCGGCGCGTCCCCGACAGGACCACTCGAATGGGAACGCGGTCCGGCTGACGCGCTGCAGCGATGCCGGCTCGGGCCGTGGGAGGTGACCCTCAACGACGTGCTCGTCGGCGATCGCGACGGCGTGATCATCCTTCCCGCGGCGCGACTCGACGAGCTTGTCGCGGCGGCACGGACGATTCGCGATCGTGAGCGCGAGCAGGCGCAACTCGCGCGCCTCGGCACCTCGCTTCGACAACAGTTCGGCTTCGAGGATTACCTCGCCCGCGGTGAGCTCGATCCTCATAACCCGAAGGTCGCAGGTTCAAATCCTGCCCCCGCCACCAATCGGCCCTGGTCACGGCAGATGCTGCGGCCAGGGTCGAGTCGCGTCTGGTGACGTTCTACCGTGACTTCTACCGGGTAGAAGCCGGTAGGTCGGCGCATGCTTTGAGGATGTCACCGAAGGTTTGTGCGGCCTCCTGTTGCATGCCGGGGATGATGTGTTGGTAGGTCGCCATCGTGAAGCCCGGTGTCGAGTGCCCGAGTCGTTCACTGACGACCTTGATCGGCACGCCGGCTTTGAGGAGCAGGGTCGCGTGGGTATGGCGTAGATCGTGGAAACGCACCCGGGGCAGGCCGGATCGGTGCACGAGTTTCTGGAACGCGTCCGAGAGCAGCTGGGGGTGGGTTGGAGTGCCGTCGGGCCGGGCGAAAACATGTCCATCGGGGTCGCCGCGGTCGAACTCCGGGTCCTCGTCTTCACGGTGCTGCTGCCATGCGTGCAGTACCTCGACCGTGCGTGCGTCGAGGTTGATCGGTCGTCGGGCGGTGCGCGACTTGCCTCGCGTTTCGTGGAGCTCGTAGCCGACTGACACCAGCGAGCGTGTGACGGATAGGTGCGCCGTATTGAGGTCGACGTCGCCCCAGCGGAGGCCGAGAATTTCGCCGCGTCGCATGCCCGTGTTGGCGGTCACCCACAGTGCGGCGTGGTAGCGGTGATCGCGGGTTGAGGTGAGGAACGCGGCGAGTTGTTCTGCGTTCCATACTCGCGACGTGTTGCTCGATAATGGTCGCCGCTTTGGAGAGTAGGCGATCCGGGCGGGGTTGGTCAGGATCAGACCTCGCCGCACGGCGTCGTCGAGGGCGCGGCGGATGATCATGTGGATCTCGACGACGGTCTTGTTGTGGAGTCCTCCGGGTCCGTTGGCGCGTCCGTCGTCGAGTAGTTCGGCGTAGAGCCGCTCGAGGTGATCGGGACGAAGATGTCGGAGTGGGATGCGACCGACGCGCGGCACAACGTGGAGTTCGATCACTCGCCGGTAGGCGTCCCACGTGCTCGGCCGCAACGCCATCTGTTTGCACGGCAACCAACGCTGGGTGAGATAGAGCGCGAGCGTGAGACTGGAACGTTCGTGGCCGCCATCGCTGCGATGTCGATCGGCGAGATCGCACGCCAGCCGCTCGGCAACCACTCGGTCGGTGCCGGCGGGATGCCAGCGCCGGCGCTCGCGGCCGGTGAGTCGGTCAATGCCCTCGTAGATCACGGCGTAGTAGCGGTTTCCCTTGCGTGCGACGTAGCCCTGCATGATGTCCTCCTTCACGGTCCGGCGTGTGCCGGTCGGTGGAAGACATCGGTAGAAACGACCCGTCACTCCAGGGCACGTCAGGTGCCTGCCGGGTCGACAACCCGAAGGTGAACTGGTCAGCCTCCACCGAACAGGTGCCTGAAGTTGTTTCCGATTGCAGGTCAGCTGAAAGCGCGACGGCTGCGAGGAGTTGTCCGGCGACGTGGTCGAACGAGTGTCGGTCGTCTGTGAAGAGTTGCCTGACCTACGCTCCGGCGGTGAGCGAGACGATTGGTGAGATTCTTCCTGAGGCGGCTCGTCGCTTCGGTGACAAGGTGGCGTTGATCGTCGGAGCGGACGCGTTCAGTTTCTCGGAACTGGACGCAAGGTCTAACCGGGTTGCCAACGGTCTCGTTGCGGTCGGTGTCGAGCCAGGTGACCGGGTCACGTTGTACGGACCGAACTGCTGGGAATGGCTGGTCGCGTACTACGCGATCGCCAAGTGCGGTGCGGTGGTGAATCCGATCAGTTCGATGTTCACAGTCGACGAGGTCCGCTATGTCGTGGAAGATTCAGGGGCACGGGTGGTCGTGGCTGCGAGCGACAAAGGCATCCCACTGCTCGACCTTGTCGGCACCGGCGGCCTGTCGAATGTCGTGCTCTGGGGCGATCAGGTGCCACAGGGTGCCACCTCGTTCACGGCATGGTTGGACGACGCGTCAAGCGACTTCGTTTCGGTCGCACGCGACCGCGGCGACCTGGCGGCGGTGTGTTACACGTCGGGGACGACGGGTCGACCGAAGGGTGCGATGCAGAGTCACCGTGCGATCATCAGCGCCGCCGTCGGCACCGTGGTGATGGGCGCTCGAGGTCCCGAGGACCGCGTCATCAACTCACTTCCCCTGCCCCACGTGTACGGCTCTTGTGTGTTCAACGCGGCGATGATGGCGGGCTCGACGTTCATCATGGTGCCGCGATTCGACGCCGCTGAAGTGATGGCGGCGATCGCTGAGCATCGCGCCACATTGATGGACGGTGTCCCCACGGCCTACTACTACCTGCTCGCCGATCCAGACTTCGACGACGCTGATCTGTCGAGCCTGACGCGTTGTTGGGTCGGTGGCCAGACGTTGCCGGAGGCGAAAGCGATCGAGTTCACGCAACGGACCGGTTGCCCGATCCACGAGGTGTGGGGCATGACCGAGCTCGCTGGAGCGGCGAGTGCTAACCCTGTGGTCGGGCCCAACAAGCCCGGCACGATCGGGATTGCGTATCCCGGTAATTCGATGCGGGTTGTCGATCTCGACGATCCCAACATCGTGTTGGGGCCGGGTCAACGCGGTGAATTGATGTTCCGTGGCCCGCTGGTGATGGACGGCTATTTCGGCAACGAAGACGCCACACGAGCGTCGATCGAACCCGATGGTTGGCTGCACTCCGGCGACATCGCGACCATGGACGAGGACGGTTATTTCACCATCGTCGACCGCAAGACCGACATGATCCTGACGGCCGGCTACAACGTGTACCCAGCCGAACTCGAACGAGTCTTGTGCATGCACTCGACGGTGGCGTTGGCCGCAGTCACCGGAGTGCCAGACGAAGTCAAAGGAGAGCTCGCCAAGGCCTACGTCGTCCTCAAACCCGGCTGTGCAACGACCTCCGACGCGCTCATTGCACACTGTCGCCAGCACCTCGCCGCCTACAAGGTTCCGCGCGCAATCCAGTTCGTTGATTCGGTCCCGATCACCGCATCTGGCAAGATCATGCGCCGCCTCCTCAAAGACGTCGACGACGGGACACGGTAGCGAACTCACACAAATTCAACCCGAGCGCCCGACGGTCTCGCCAATCGGCTGACGACGATGCGGGCGCGGGTCAGGGACTGTCCTGACAGTCCCGGTCAGTTTGAATCGCGGGAGGGGTTGGGCGGATTAGCGTCCAGTTGATGGAACTGCGGCTGATTCGGAACGCGACTCTGCGGTTGACCTATGCCGGGACTGAGTTCCTGATCGATCCGATGCTGGGCGTGAGAGGATCGATCCGAGCGATGGGCGACTCGACCGACCGCAACCCGACTGTGGACTTGCCGTGCCCGCTGAGCGAGGTGCTCGACGGCGTCGACGTGGTGCTCGTGTCGCATCTGCATCCTGACCACTTCGACGACGCGGCGTTCGGTGTCGTGCCCCGCGATCTGCCCGTGTACTGCCAGGCGGGCGACACCGACGAGCTCGCCGCCGCCGGGTTCACGCCGTCGTCGCTCAAAGGAACCGTCACCATCGGCGGGGCATCGATCACGACCGTCGCCGGTCGTCACGGTCATGGCCCGATCACGGAACGGATGGGTTCGGTCGTCGGATGGGTGTTCACAGCTGACGACGAGCCCACGTTGTATTGGACCGGCGACACAGTGATGTGCGATCCAGTCCGCGACACCATCGCGAGCGTCGCTCCGGACGTCATCGTGACACACTCGGGCGGCGCCCAGGTATCAGGTGAGACGATCATCATGGACGCCAACGACACGGTGGCCGTGGCCCTGGCAGCACCCGACGCCACGGTCATCGCCGTGCATCTTGAGGCGGTTGGGCACGCCCGCATCGACAGACAGGAACTCCGGCAGCACGCCGAGTCATCGGGGATCGATACGGCAAGGCTGCGCATCCCTGCTGACGGGGAAACCGTGACGCTCAGTCGAGCAGTCCAGCGATCTGGGTGACAGACCAAGTGTAGCGTGCGATCCCTGCCGCCATCGCCGGAGTGGTCGGCGTGCCGACTTCTTCGTGCGTGTCGCGTGCGCGAGCGGTCGCACGTACTGACGATGGTGTTCACCGTCAGTACGGTCAGAAGCCATCGTGCGCGCGTCGGTCCAGTCACCCGTGCCTCCAGGTCACTCAGAGTGAGCGGATAAGGGAGAGGTCCATGTACCAACCATGTACCAGCACAGCGGTAAACCACGGTGAACAGCGGTCACCAAGGGTCCTTCAGAATCTCAGCCTGAGCAGGCCGAACACCCGTCTCGCAGGTGCGCCGAGTTCGCTCATAACCCGAAGGTCGCAGGTTCAAATCCTGCCCCCGCCATTCGATGAAATGCCCGGAAACATTGGATTTCCGGGCATTTCGCATTTTCGGCCGAGGTGTCGTCTACCGAGTGCGTCTACCGGATCGCGCGACCTCGAGTCGTTGAACTGCGAGTTCGCGACGCTGATCTGGTAGATCGTCTACCGACCACCACGCGACGCCTCGTCGGCCCTGCCGGGTCGCATTGGCCACCTGCGGTGGTGAGCAGGGCGGCGAAGTTGGTTGCGGCCGCTGCGCCCATGCCGGGGAGCAGGTGTTGATAGGTCGCCATCGTGAAGCCGGGGTGGGCATGGCCGAGGCGTTCGGACACGACTTTGATGGGTTCGCCGGCTGCGACGAGTAGTGACGCGTGGGTGTGTCGCAGGTCGTGGAGCCGGATTCTCGGCAGTCCGCTGCTGAGCGTTTTGCGGTCGAAGAGTTGGCTGATCGATTCGGGATTGACGGGTTTGCCGTGTTCGTTCGTGAAGATCGGATCGTGGACTCCGACGGGGTGCCCGTCGCGTTGTTGCCGGCGACGCCATCGGGTGAGAACGTGTTCGGTGTTGGCGTCGAGATCGATCGAGCGTCGGCTTGCTGCGGTCTTGGTTGGGACTTCCACGGTGCCGCCCTGGATGCTCTGTCGGCTCCGCGCAATAGATAGTCGGTGTGTGTCGATGTGCCAGTCGCCCCATCGCAGCCAGACGATCTCACCTCTCCGCATCCCAGTCGTCGCAGCAAGATGAATCGCCGGATACAGCCGAAGCTGCGCGGTATGAGCGAGGAACGAGGCGAGTTGCTGCGCGGTCCAGATCTCTGGGCTGGGTCGTGACCGCGTTGAGATCCGTGGTGGTCGCGCGTCGGCTGCGACGTTGTGATCGACGAGGTGACGGTCGACGGCGAACGCAACGACGAACGCATCACGACGTGAACGTCGTCGACCGTCTTGGCAGACAACGATCCGCCGTCTCGACCGCCGTGGGCGAGCAGGTCGTTGTACATCCGGTCGAGATGTTCAGCGCGAAGACAGGCGAGCCGGTGTGCGCCGATCGCTGGGGTGATGTAGTTCTCGACATACCACTGGTATCGGCGAGCCGTTGACGGGCGCAGCTCACGCTTTCGGCGTGGGAGCCACACCTCGAGCAGGTACTGCTCGACCCTCGACGCCGACGTCATTCGGTCGCGCGCCCCCTGGCGCTCGGCGCTGAGGCGCGCCGCGATCGCTTCGGCGTCCTCGCGGGATGTTCCTGCCGGATGCCAACGTCGCCGTTCCTTACCGGTGCGCGGGTCGTTGCCGTCATAGGCGACGACGTAGTAGCGGTCGTTTCGTTCGATGATGTATGCCATGCCGATGTCATCGGCCAATGAGCTGTTCGGAACCAACCCGAAGGTCAACCGATGAACTGCAACACGTGAAACACCGAGCCGGAGCACGCACAGGCGAGCGGTGTTGTCGACGATCTCCCAACCGGTGAAGGCACCGGAGCGAAGATGGCGCCGCTGGTCCGGGTCGAGCTTGTGGTGGTTGACGATGTACTCGTAGGCCGCTAGGAAAAATCCGCGCGTGCCGCAAGCGGGATCGGCCCTTGCCGCGATCGCGCGATTCTCGGCGCCGAGCGTGATTTCCACCATGCCTTCC
>JAYTZE010000410.1:0-1551 GCA_043742385.1 Ilumatobacteraceae bacterium | reverse complement strand
GCGATACGACTGCGAACTGCGACAACGTCGAGAACGCGCCACCGGGCGTGCCGGCTGGCCTGACGTTCAAGCCGATCCTGCGCGGCATGCTCTGCCTCGACAAGCCCTGGGACCAGTTGTACACCGCTCCGCCCGTGACCATTCCGACACTGCCGGCCGCGGTCCCGACAGTCGATGGGAGTGGCTGCAAAGTTTGGTCGCCAGGAAAGTACATCGGTGCAACATTTCCAATTCTCGGCTCCGACAACTACTTCAAGGCCGGGGAGTACTACCTCGAGGACGTGGACTTCATCGTCGACAAGACCATCGTGGCCGGGTGGGCGAGCGCCCCCCTCTACGGCGATCAGCAGTTTGTCCCGAGCCCGAAGTGCGCCAGTGCCGTGGGCGCCGACGCGAGCAGTGGCAGTGCCCCTGGGGCGACGTTCTACCTCGGGGGATCGAGCAAGATCCGCATCGACAAGGGCAAGTTCGAGGTGCTCCGGCGTCGACAGGGCAACAGCGTCGTCAGCATCCAGGCCCTGAGCACCAACGGTGTCGGATACAAGGCCAGCTCCCTCGGATACAACGATGACATCCTGTCCTCGAAGTCCGGTTCACCGAGCCAGGACATGGTGATCCACGGCCTGGCATGGGCACCGAAGGCCCAGCTCACATTCGGCAACGTCACCAACGTGGCGGATGGCCAGTTGCTCGGCGGCGCCGTGTTCGCCCGCATGGATCTGCAGTCGTCGGCGTCGGCCTCCAACTTCGTCATCCGAATCGAATCCGGCCCGATCCCGGTCACGGTGATCCTCGATGCCAAGGCAAGCAAGGCCGGCCAGTCGACGACCATGCGCGCGATCGTGCAGATCAGCGACGATGGGATCGACACGGCAATCAACTCGTGGCGCGTGCTGGACTGACCCTCCGTTGGAAGACGACGCCGGGTCGCCTCGCGTCCGACCGATCCGACAACGGTTCAGCGACCTTCTTGCTCGGTCGGGTGGTATCGCGGGCCGGCCACCCGCCCGGTAAGCGTTCGGCGAGCGCCTGGTCGTGCTCAACACTCCACCCGCAGCCGTATGCACTCGGGCGGACACGATCAGCGATCCTCCGATCACGCTCACCATCGAACACGCTTTGGAATTCCCCCAAGATGTCGGACAGGGTTTGTTGGGCCTCGATGATGCCGATTGGGCGGCTTGCGTAGACGCCGGGGCTGAGGTAATCGAGGGTTCAGTCTCGTCGGTGGGGTCGTGGAGATCTCTCGAGCGCGTCGACAAAACAGCTCGGCGCGTAGACGATTCGGCCGGGTCGACCGGCACGCCACTCGCAGGGTTCAGCGATGAAGGTTTAGCTCGTTGTGGACGGGACGTTCTCTCGGCAAAGTACAGGGTCGACACCGTCATCCGCCGTATCCTGTCGAGGGTCAATGGTTTGCGACGTCGACCGCACCATTGTCGGAGATGAGGGTGGCGACGATCGTCGCCATCGACACGAACCCACACCAGCGCGTCAACGAGGGTGTGCGGAACCGTGAATCGGCACCACGCTACCCACGCGCAGCACAGG
>JAYTZE010000409.1:0-6521 GCA_043742385.1 Ilumatobacteraceae bacterium | reverse complement strand
CAAAGAGTGCTCGCAGGCGGGTGATGAACAGGTTGGAGCGATCGTCGAGAGCCGTTTCGGCGATGTCGTCGAGCGCGCTGTGCACGGCGACGAAGGCCTTCATCCCGCCCCACAGACTGGCCAGCAAACCAATGATCAGCAGCAATGCGTCGCCGCGCAGCTTTGACGGATCGGCGGCAATCTGCTCGCCGACAAACGGCAGTTGGGCGAGTGCCGAATCAACGATGCTCTCGAGCAGTTTCGGTCGGCTCTCCAACACGAAGCCCAAGACGGTGGTGAACACCAACAACAGTGGGAAGACGGAGAGGAAGCCGAAATGAGCGATCAGTGCGGCGTTGCGGCCGCTGCGGTGCTTGCGGAATCCTTCGATGGTCTGAACCGTGACTGCTGCGGGCCGTGAGCGCTCGCGCAGGGCCCGAACCCTGGAGAACTCGGTCCAATTCACACAGTGAATGTAGGTGTTGAGCGAGGTTTCTAAACTCGCCACTGCAAATCGATGTGTGAGGGCGACGTCAGGCATCGCCTCTGACGCGGGCCTACCGCTACGGTCGTGGCGTGCGACGCCTGGGTGTCAGCAGCATTGACCCCACTCGTGCTGTCGCGCTTGCGGCCATTGCTGCGATCATCGGTATTCAACTGATCTTCTTCGGTCTGCCGTTCGGACTGTGGCTGCACGGGCTGGTGCTCGGCGGGCTGAATGCGGTGATGGCCGTGGGTATGGCCTTGATCTACCGAGCCAACCGCGTCGTCAACTTTGCCCAGGCCGAGCTGGGCACGGTACCCACCGCATTTACGGCGGCGTTCATCCTGTTCTGGGGTTGGCCATATCTGATCGGGCTGGTGACCGGGTTGGCAATGTCGCTCGTCGCTGGGGTGGTCATCGAATTTGCGCTGATCCGCCGCTTCCGCCATTCGCCGCGGCTGGTGGTCACGGTCGCCACGCTGGGCATCACCCAACTGCTCGTCGTGATCGGCATCTTGATCCCGCGGTGGTGGGGCCGCAATCTCGCCAGCGAGCGTATCTCCCCGCCCCTCGACTGGAAGCTCACCGTCGGACAGGTGATCCTCAACTCCAATCACATGATCGCGTTGGTGGTTGCCCCGTTGATGATGGCCGGCGTTGCCTGGTTCCTGGCACGCAGTCGATACGGCGTTGCCATCCGGGCAAGCGCCGAGCGCGGCGATCGGGCGGCGATGCTCGGCATTCCCGTTGGCCGCCTGAACACGCTCGTGTGGGCAATCGCCGCAGCCATGTCGTTCGTGGCGCTGTTCGTGCGCAGCGGAATCATCGGTGTGCCACTGGGATATGCGGCCGGTTTCTCGGCGTTGCTGCAGTCGCTGGCGGCACTGGTGATTGCTCGTCTCGAACGATTGCCAACGGTTGCTGTGGCTGCGATCGCTCTCGGCTTGCTGGAATCCGGGGTTCGCTTCAACTCGGATACGCCCGCCGCGGCGTACCCGATCATGGCCGCAGTCATGTTCATCGTGCTGCTCGTGCAACGAACCAAGTACACGCGTCGCGACACCGACGCCGTCAGCACGTGGCGCGGCGCAGAAGAGGTACGGCCGCTGACGGTCGCCGAGCGACGGCACCCAAAGATACGTCTCGTACGGTGGACCCTCGTCGCGACGGGGCTCGTGGTGGTGCTCGGTGCACCACTGATTCTCAACGTCGACTACATCATCAAGTCCTCAGCCATCTTCGCGTTCGCGATCATCGGGCTCTCCCTGGTGGTCCTCACCGGATGGGCCGGACAGATTTCTCTCGGTCAGATGGCCATCGTCGGAATCGGCGCCGCAGTCAGCGCGACCTGCACGTCGAGATGGCATGTCGACCTGACGTTGGGTTTGTTGATCGGAGGTGTCGCCGGGGGCGTTGTCGCTTTTGCCGTCGGCGTGCCTGCGCTGCGACTGCGCGGGCTGTACCTGGCCGTCACCACCTTCGCACTGGGCTTGGCCACCGAACAGTGGCTGCTCAGCGATCGATTCTTCGGGTGGTTTCCTCAGGCCGAGTCGCGCTTCGAGCGGCCGCCGCTGTTCGGACAGATCCACATCGACACGCCGGTCCGCTACTACATGTATTCGTTGCTTGTGCTGGTGCTGGCCTTCTTGGCGACTCGTGGCATCCGTCGATCACGCACGGGTCGGGTGATCATCGCGGTGCGCGAAAACGAGCGCGCCGCGCAGAGCTATTCGATCCCAGCGGTACGTGCCAAGTTGACTGCGTTCGTGATCTCAGGTGTGTTGGCCGGCATCGGCGGCGCGCTGTTCGCTCATCTCAACCAATCATTCAGCGTTGCCAGTTACAGCACGGGCGAAAGCTTCAGCGTCTTCACATCGGCCGTGATCGGCGGGCTCGGTTCGTTGGGTGGAGCGGTGCTTGGCGCGGTGTATCTGCGCGGCATTCGGTGGTTCATCACCTCGCAGGAATGGCAGTTGCTGTCGACCGGTGGTGGTGTGTTGTTGGTGCTGCTGATCCTGCCAGGCGGCCTCGGCGGCCTGTGGGTGACGGTGCGCGATGTCGTGGTGCGACTGCTCGTGCGTCCGTCGACTGCAGATGTGCCCGCCAGCGTTCCAGCGGAACAGGCAGTCTGATGCGCAAGTTCCTCACGGCGTGCCGCCACCCCGGCGAATGGCTGCGCGACATCTGCGGCGGCGAGGCCGCGTACCCGCTCGTCGTGCTGTTCGCGCTCAACGCCGTCGACGAGCTCGATCGGACAGCGTTCGCGATTCTGCTGCCGAACATTCGCGACGAGTTCAATCTCGACAACACCAAAGTGCTCGGTCTCGTCGCGTTGGTTTCGGTTGCGGCACTCGCTCTGCAGGTGCCCATCGCGCAATACGCCGACCGATCCCGACGAGTGCCGCTGGCGATCGGTGGTGCGGTGGTGTGGGCACTTTTCAGTGGTCTCACGGGCCTTGCGACAGGCGTGATCGTGCTGAGCATTGCCCGCAGCGGAAGCGCCATCGGCAAGGCGGTGATCGACCCGACGCACAACTCACTGATCGCCGACTACTACCCGATCAACTCGCGCAGCAGAGTGTTCAGCACCCATCGAGCCGCCAACGCCGTTGGTTCATTCGTCGGCCCGTTGAGTGCCGGGCTGCTGGCGTACGCGTTCGGCTGGCGCGCACCGTTCCTTGTGTTCGTCTTCCCGACGATGATCTTTGCTTTCATCGCCCTGCGACTGCGCGAGCCAGTGCGTGGCCGATGGGAACGACAGGCGATGGGTGCCAGCGACGAGGTCATCGGCACCGAGGAGACTGCGCCGTCGTTTGCCGAGAGCTGGCGAACCGTGCAGAAGATCGAGAGCCTCAAGCGGATCTGGTGGAGCCTGCCGTTTCTGGCGACAGCCTTGATTGGTTTCGTTGCGCTGGCATCGTTGTTGTACGAGCAGGAGTTCGGTCTCGATGACCGAGCCCGTGGCGTCGCCGCGGCGATCGCCGAACCGTTCCAGCTCGTCGGCCTCGTGGTTGGTTCGCGAATCATCACTCGGCGATTTCTCAGCGACATGCGCGGCTTGATCCGCTTTCTGGCCGGCGTGGCCATTGCGACGTCGGTTGCGGCGATTGCGTTTGCGGTCGCGCCCAACATCGTTGTGGCCGTGGCAGTCAACAGTGTGATCTCTGCATCGTTGGCAATGCTCGGCCCCGGGATTCTCGTCGCCCTGTCGTTGGCCATCCCGCCACGAGCGCGAGCCACCGGGTTCTCGGTGGCTTCGCTCTGGGTGATTCCCGGATTGATCGTGCTGCCGATCATCGGGTGGATCTCCGGTCACGTCGGAATCCGGTGGGGCATGCTCGTGCTGGTGCCGCTCTTCATCATCGGCAGCTTCATCCTTGGCAGCGCGGGCTCGGTGATCGACGCCGACATCGCCCAGGTCTGGCGAGGGGCGGCAGCGCGCAGTGAGGCGCTGTACCAGCGTCGGCACGGGCAGAGCGACCTGCTGCTGGTTCGCGGCGTCGACGCCGGGTACGACGGTCGCCAGGTGCTGTTCGGTGTTGAGATCGATATCAACGAGGGCGAGATCGTTGCCCTACTCGGTACGAACGGGGCGGGCAAGAGCACGCTACTGAAGGCAATCAGCGGCGTCGTCGAATCCGACCGCGGTGCCGTCGTGCTCGACGGTCGCGACATCACTCACGCGCCACCAAACGAAATCGCCGCCCTGGGCATCAGCCAGATGCCCGGTGGGCAGGGAGTCTTCGGCTCGCTGACGGTCAGCGAAAACCTTCGCCTTGCTGGCTGGACACGTCGTCGGCATCACGACGTCGACGCCGCGATCGAGGAGGTGTTGACCACCTTCCCGGTGTTGCGCGATCGGTACACATCGTCGGCGGCAGATCTCAGTGGTGGTCAGCAGCAGATGCTGGCCCTCGGCATGGCGTTCATCGCCAAGCCACGCGTGCTCCTGATCGATGAACTCTCGTTGGGGCTCGCGCCGGTGATCGTTGGCCAGTTGTTGCCTCTGGTACGCCGCTTGGCCGACGATGGCGTCGCCGTGATCCTGGTCGAGCAGAGCGTCAATGTTGCTCTCACACTGGCCGAGCGGGCCTACTTCATGGAGCGCGGCACGATCCGCTTCTCCGGCCCGACCGCTGATCTGCTGAACCGGCCCGACTTGCTGCGCTCGGTGTTCCTCACCGACATTGCCGTCTCGTCGGCGACCACGACGCCGGCCGACGTGCCACCGACAGATCCGCGCGCACTGGAGGTCGCCGGCCTGAGTCGCTCGTTCGGCGGCAACCGCGCTGTCAACGACGTGTCGTTCGCTGTTGGCAGGGGCGAGATCGTCGGCATGATCGGACCGAATGGCGCAGGCAAGACGACGCTGTTCGATCTGATCAGTGGGTTCGTCACGGCCGACGGTGGTCGGGTGTTGCTCGACGGCCGCGACATCTCCACCGACTCGGCCACCGTACGTGCCCGCCAAGGGCTCGGTCGAAGTTTCCAGGACGCTCGGCTCTTCCCCGACATGACCGTGACCGAGACGATGGCAGTCGCGCTGGAGCGTTGGACGACACAGCGCAGCGTGCTTGCCGCTGCACTGCGATTCCCGACCGTGTTCGACGACGAGGAACGAACCGCGGCGCGTGTCGACGAGTTGATCGACGTGATGAACCTCGGCGCATATCGCAACGCGTTCATCCGCGAGCTGTCGACTGGTACCCGTCGCATCGTCGACCTGGCCTGCCTCGTCGGCCACCGCCCGACCGTCGTGCTGCTCGACGAACCATCCAGCGGCATTGCTCAGCGAGAGGTCGAGGCGTTGGCGCCAGTTCTGCTGCGATTGCGCGTCGAGATGGGTGCCAGCTTGCTGGTGATCGAACACGATCTGCCGTTGGTCTCGTCGATCGCCGATCGGCTGATCGCCCTCGATCAGGGTGAGGTGATCGCCAGTGGAACTCCGGCTGACGTACTCACCCATCCCGACGTGGTAGAGAGCTATCTAGGGAACAACGCTGCGGCGCGTCAGCGCTCCGGCCTCAGGGGGTAGCCGCATGCAGCCAGCCAGCTCGACGGGGGAAGATCGCAGCCGGCAACTGCGCCGGTGGGGCCCGATTGCCGGGGTTGTGGGCTTGGTCGCGGTAGTCGCGGGCCTCGTGCTGGTGACCCGCGACTCGGGTGACGACTCGACTTCGGCCACGACGGCCGCCCCCGCTCCCAGCACGACTCTCGCCGAGGCGACCTCTGTTGTGCCCAGCGAGTCGACCGCTCCGAGTTCTGACACTGCCGCAGGTACCACGCCGGCGCCGGAGCTGACGTATCCGTTGTCGTTCGCAGACGCCACCGAGCAGGGCCTCGCCGACGCCATTGACTGGGGTGCGCGGTGCGACACAACGACCGGACGGCTTGCCGTGCCCGATTACTTTGCGCGGCCGTGCTTCGCTCCGTTCGTCGGCGACAACGGCGGCACCACAGCCACAGGAGTCACCGCCGACGAGATCACCATCGTCTACTACGAAGGGCAAGAGACCGACCCGATCATCGCCTACATCACCGATGCGGTACAGGTCGACGACACCAACGGCGATCAGTTCGCGACCATGCAACAACTCATCCGCTACTACGAGACGTATTACGAGCTGTACGGCCGCACGGTCAACCTCATCACGTTCGAAGGCACCGGCAATGCCACCGACGAGGTCGCCGCTCGCGCCGACGCAGCGCGGATCGCGCTGGAGCACAAGCCGTTCGTGGTCTTCGGCGGCCCGGCGCTGACCAGTGCCTTCGCCGACGAGCTGGCCGCGAACAACGTGATTTGCATCGGCTGCACTCCAGGCCAGCCGCCCTCGTTCTACAGCGACCGAAGTCCATACGTATGGGGCCTCGACGGCAGTCCGCGACAGAAGGAGTCGCACACTGTCGAATTCCTGACGAAGCAGATCATCGGCAAGAACGCCAGCCACGGGGGCGACGGTGTGAAGGATCAACCTCGCACGCTTGGCCTGCTGTATCTCGAGAACAGCGGGGCGGCCAAGGAGCTTGCCGACAAGTTTGCGGCCGATATGGAAGCGGC
>JAYTZE010000408.1:0-1553 GCA_043742385.1 Ilumatobacteraceae bacterium | reverse complement strand
CGAGCTCGGCATTGCCGTAGCGAAACCCACCGCGGGCGCCGGCCGCGAGGTACGGGGCGTTGGTCATGCTCTCCATGCCGCCGGCGATCACGATGTCGGCATCGCCAGCCGCGATCATCTGATCGGCGAGGTAGATCGTGTTGAGTCCCGACAAGCAGACCTTGTTGATGTTGACACTGGGCACGCTCATCGGGATGCCCGCCTTGACGGCGGCCTGGCGCGACGGCACCTGGCCCTGGCCCGCCATCAACACCTGCCCCATCAACACGTGCTCGACCTCCTCGGGCGCCACCCCGGCGCGCTCGAGCGCAGCCTTGATCGCCAGGCCACCAAGATCCGCAGCAGACAGCGAGGCGAACGCACCACTCAACTTGCCGATCGGCGTGCGGGCTCCGGCGACGATGTACGACCCTGCCATGGCTGGCTCCTGTCTCTCACGACTTCCTCGAGAACGACTTGCTCGAGAACAACTTACGGCGTGGCAGGCGTGGTATTGGCCAACAACGTATACACATCGGCAGTTTCGTAACCCAAGGCCCACAGCACCACACCCGACCAATCGGCATCGAGCGCAGCCTGGGCGTGCATCTGGATGGTCGTCGCATCGGGGTAGTAGACGAAATGGCGAACGGTGCACGACAGCTGAACGTTGGGCGGCGTCAAGCGCAGCGCAGGCTGCAGGCCGGCGCCCGCCCCGGTCGCGCTTGTGGGGACCGCTGGCACGGTGCGAGCGGGCCGAATGTACGGCGGCGCCGGAATGGGCGTCGTGCTGTATCCCGTCTCGACCACGTCGTAGGTGAAAAACACCTCGCCCGAGATGTGACGAACAAGGGTTGGCTGTGCCCCGTGGGCGACGACCACGTCCGGCACGTTCTCCAACTCGATACTGGTGGTCCGAAGTGCCCCGTCGGGGCAGATCTCGGCGGTGTTCACCTTGCGACCCCAATTGCGACCGTATGCCGGTATGCCGAGTTGCAGCTTGTAGTTCGGCACGATCGGGTCGTTGTAGGCGATGACGAGGTTGACCCACGACATCGGTGAGATCGGACCGGGCGAGGCGACGCTCCAGTCGTAGACCATCAGCTTGACCCGATCGGCGTAGACGCCCATCTGTTGCGGGTCGTACACCCAGTAGCCACGCCGTACGTTGACGTCCATCCACGTCGGCGGGATGGTGACCGACAGCAGCTTGTTGTTGGCGTGCAATGCCGCGGCCAACTCAGCGACGAAGGCAACCCACAGCGGTCGAGTGCCTTCCCACGACGCCGAACCATCGCTGAACGCGAAACCCTCGTAGTCGAGATCGATGCCGTCGAAGCCATTGGCCATCACCAGACTGACGATGTTCTGCACATGCTGCGTACGGCTGGTGGTATTGGCAAGGATGACCGTGGCCATCATCCACTTGCCGCTGCCATCGGTGATCGACGGCAAGACATTGATGCCCCCGCGGTCGCGTGCGGCTTTCACCGTTGCGTTGAGTTGGGATTGCGAGCCGACGAGCCCGATCGTGCCGTCGGGTAGAGCGGTGTAGAAGAACGGCGAGACGTCGT
>JAYTZE010000407.1:0-6526 GCA_043742385.1 Ilumatobacteraceae bacterium | reverse complement strand
CGGGACCCGTCGCACGCACGATGTCGGTCTCGATGATCCCGGGAAGGATTGCGTTGACGGTGATGCCCATCGTGCCCACTTCGCGCGCCGCCGACTTCACCAGTCCATTGACCGCGTGCTTGGTGGTCGTGTAGCCGGGGATGCCGGGCTTGCCGAGCTTGCCCTCCACCGACGAGGTCACGATGATGCGACCGGACGCCCGCGGGATCATGTGCTGCAGCGCCTTGCGCATGCCCCAGAACACGTGGTTGAGGTTCCAATCGATCTCGAGGTTCCACTCCTCGTCGGTCATCATGACAACAGGCGCGGTGTTCTTCACGCCACCGGAGTTCAAACACATGATGTCGAGTTGTCCGAACTTCTCGACGGTGAAATCAATCATTCCTTCGACCGTGGCCTGCTTGGCTGCGTCACCGGCGAAGAACGCCGTGCGCTCGGGCGCGCCGATCTCGTCGAGGGCCTGCTGACCTTTGGCCTCATCGCGTCCGTTGATGACGACCGTCGCGCCCTCGGCGATGAACGCCTCGGCCATGGCCCTACCGATCGAGCGTGTACCCCCGGTGATGGCGGCGACTTTTCCTTCGAGCTTTCCCACTGGAATCTCCCCTGTCAGTACGGCGAGGTGCCGCCATCGATCGAAATGAGCGAGCCGGTGATCCCGGCGCCAGCCTCGGAGGCCAGCAGCATGGCGACGGCGGCGACGTCTTCGACCTCCATCACCTTCTTGGTCGACGATTCCTCGACGAAGTACTCGATGAGCTGTTCGTAGGTGATGCCCATCGCCTCGGCGGCCTGCGGCCCCTGCTCCTTGACGATGTCGGTCTCGATCACTCCTGGGCACAACGAGTTGACCGTGATGCCCAACGTGCCGACCTCTTGGGCCATCGACTTCGTCAAACCGTTGATGGCGTGCTTGGCGATGACGTAGATCGAAAGACCCGGTTTGCCGCACTTTCCTTCGACCGACGAGATGTTGATGATTCGGCCCCACCCCTGAGGGATCATGTAATTGACGGCCTTGCGGGAACACCAGAACGTGCTCCACAGGTTCCACTTCAAGGCGTCGTCGAGCGCCTCGTCGGTGAGTTGGGCGACGGGCGCGTGATTGGTGGCCCCGCCGGCGTTGTTGACCATGATGTCGATCCGCCCGAAATGCTCGACAGCCTGATCGACAACACGCTCGCAGTCTTCTCGCACCTTTGCGTCGCCCTTCACGAACAACACGTCGTCGGGCCTGCCAATCTCGGCAAGTGCCTGCGCTCCCTTTTCAGCGTTGGTGCCATTGATCACGACCTTGCATCCCTCGGCCAGGAACGCTTCGGCGATCGCCCGGCCGATACCCCTCGTTCCACCAGTGATCGCGGCTACTCGTCCTGTGAGTTCACCCATCAGACCCCCCTTGGTCAACAGCCGTTGACACTATTACGACGTCAAAGCAAAAGTGAAGGTAGCAGACCTTTGATCACTGCAAATTGATCGCGTGAGCGATGTCGTTGACGATCGAAGGAGGGGCGGACTTCGGCAACGAAACGATGGCCATCTCGGCACCGGCCGCCGTCATGGCCTCGACCTCGCCACTGAACGCGGCCGCGTCGCCCGACCAACGCATGATTGTGCTGCAGGTGATCTCATCCGGATCACGACCGATCGCCATGCACGATTCCTGCAGCACCTTCAGACAGGTAGCAAATCCCTCGGGATCGGTGCCCGAGTAGTTCCAATGATGCGCGTATCGGGCGGCCAGCGGCAACGTGCGCCTCTTGCCCTGCCCGCCAATGCACACCGGCAGCGGGCTCTGCACGGGCTTCGGATTGTTCATCGCGTCAATCAGCTTGTAGTAGCGACCCTCGAACGTGGTGCGGTCGTTGGTCAACAGGCTCTCCAGCACCTCCAGCCCTTCTTCGAAGCGGTCGAATCGTTCGGTCATGGTGCCGAGATCTATGCCGAAGGCGGTGCACTCCTCCTCATTCCAGCCGGCACCGATGCCCAGCTCCAGGCGGCCGCCGGAGGTGATGTCGAGGGTGGACACCATGTTGGCCAACACCCCTGGATGCCGGTACACCATGCCGGTCACCAACACGCCGCCGCGCAATCGCCGGGTCTCCTGCAGCAGAGCGGTGAGCGTGATCCAGCCCTCCATGCAGTCTTGGGTCGAGTCGCCCAGCAGTGGGTACAGGTGATCGAAAGTCCACCCCGACTCGAAGGTCTCGAGGTCGTCGGCCCGCTTCCACACCTCCAACATCCACGGCCATGTCGTGCGTTGCGGCGAAGTGCTGAAGGCGTAGCGCATGAGATCAGGATTGCACACAGCGCACGGGGTATCTATCGTCCACCAACGTGCCCGCCTTTGCCCGACAGCTCGCCATCGATCGCCCCGATGAAATCGCCATCCGCGATCATCGTCAGGCCATGGGATGGGCAGAGGTCGACGACGTGCTCAACCGCGCCGCCAACGGAATCGCAACGCGACTCGACCACGACGGCGTTGGCGCTCGACGGGTCGCCGTGTTCGCTGAGAACGCCGTCGAGACCGCGTTGGCCCACCTCGGTGGGCTGCTGGCCGGGGCGTCGAGCGTACCCGTCAACTTTCATCTCACTGCCGACGAGACCGCCTACATTCTCGCCGATTCCCAAACACAAGTGCTGTTCGTCGGGGCCGAGACGGCCGAGCGCGGCTTGGCCGCAGCGCGCCATGCCGGCGTCGACACGGTTGTCGGGTGGTACTGCGAGGGCATCGCTGGCATCGCCGACTGGCACGAGTGGCTGGGTGGCAACGCATCAAGCGAACTCGCTCTCGACATCACGCCGCTCCCCAACCTCTTGTACACGTCTGGCACCACAGGCGTGCCAAAGGGAACCGAACTACCGCCGACGATGTTTGCCGGTGGCGTCACCATGACCGAACACCTCGAGGCGCTCAAGCAACACGGTTTCGCACGATTCGGAACCCACCTTGTCGTCGGCCCGATGTATCACACGGGCCCGCTGTCAGGAATGCGACTGCTGGTTGCCGGGATTCCATCGGTGATCCTCCATCGCTTCGATGCCGAGGCGACACTCGCCGCCATCGCCGAGTACCGCACCGAAACTGCCGTGATGGTGCCAACTCATTTCGTTCGATTGCTGGCCCTGCCCGACGAGGTCAAGCAGCGATACGACATGTCGTCGATGAAGCTGGTCATCCACACTGGCGCCAAGTGTCCGATCGAGGTCAAGCGAGCCATGATCGAATGGTGGGGTCCGATCTTCTGGGACGCGTACGGTGCGAGCGAAGTCGGCACCACATGCACCATCGCGAGTGAGGAATGGCTCGCGCATCCTGGCAGCGTCGGCCGCGCCGTGCCGCCGTTCACGGCAATGGTGCTCGACGATGACGGCAACGAGGTACCCGCGGGCGTGGAGGGCCGGTTGTTCTTCAGTGATGCGACCGGCCGCGGCATCGTCTATCCCAACGACGCGGAGAAGACCGCCGCCGCGCACATCGCCCCTGGCATCTTCACGATCGGTGAGATTGCGTACATGGACGCCGACGGATACGTGTACATCACCGATCGGTTCAGTGACATGGTCGTGTCAGGCGGTGTCAACATCTATCCGGCCGAGGCCGAGCAGGTACTGATCGAACACCCCGACGTCGCCGACGTGGCCTGCATCGGCGTACCGAATTCCGACATGGGCGAGGAGTTGAAGGGTCTCGTCATCGCTCGAGACCCGGCCAATCCGCCCGACCCCGCCGAACTGCTCGCTTACTGCCGAGAACGCCTGACGCGCTACAAGTGTCCACGCACGATCGACATCGTCGACGACCTCGGCCGCACCACCATGGGCAAGATCAACAAACGCGCCCTTCGCTCGCCGTACTGGTCGAGCACCAAGACCTGATCGCGGTGGCGACGAACAACACTTTGGCATCAAAGCTTCAAGCGTCCTGGCCAGGTCTGGAAGCGACGCAGACGGGGCGCTAGCCTGTGCTCTTCCGATCGCACGAGGGGGCCTGATCGCATGGATGACCGCTGGATCGCTGACTGGCCGCCAAGCGAACGCTGGCCGCACTACACCCGCTCCAACGCGGGCGAGGTGCTGGCGACGCCGGCCTCGCCGCTCGGCCAACAGTTCGTCTTCGACAACGGCATCGCGTTGGGCTGGCGCGATGGGTACGAGCGAATGAGCTACTTCGTGCCAGGTGAGATGTCGGAGAAGTTCCCTGAACCGTGTGGATTCTTCGGCGGATACTTCTACATCAACCTGTCGAACGTCCGCATGCAGGGAGCGCGCAGTCCCGTCTTGACGGTCGAGCAGCTCGACCTCGCTTTCTTCGGCGATCACCCCGATGTGCCGCCGTACGTCGCCGACCCGCGTGACGACATCCCCGATCTGGTGCCGGGGATTTGGAAGCACCTCGGATGGGTCTTCAGCGCTACCTCGTGGCCGGAGATCGACGAGGACAAGGCGGAGATGAAGACATTGCGACGCGATCGGCCCGATCTGTCGGCGATGTCCGACGAGGAACTGGTTGCCCGCGCCCGATCGCTGCAGCCGTGGCTGGTCAAGTTGTTCGATGCCCACACAGTGTCGTCCAGCAGTTCGGGCATTGCACCTGGTGTGCTGTATGCAATCGGGCAGGCGATCGGCGACCCGACCGTACCCATGAAGCTGCTCTCCGGGCTCGGCGAGGTCGACTCCGCCGAGCCGAGCTATGCGTTGTGGGAGCTGTCTCGAATGATCCGCGGCAGCACCGAGCTGACCAAGGCGTTCGATGATGGCGTCGACGGTCTCCTCGGCCGGCTGGCCGCCTCGGACTCGCCCGACGCCAAGTCGTTCCTCGCTGGTTTCGACGACTTCCTCGTCGACTTCGGATCGCGCGGGCCCAACGAGTGGGAGATCAGCGCTGATTCGTGGGAGACCAACACACGGCTGCCCCTGATCATGCTCGACCGCATTCGTATCCAGGCCGACGGCGAGTCTCCACGCATCCGTAACGCGACCAAGGTCACCGAGCGGTTGCAGGTGATCGAGGAAGTGCGCGCCAAGGTCAAGCCGCTCGGCGAGGAGTTGACGGCACAGTTCGAAGGAGCACTGATTGCCGGCAACATGCAGGGATTCCGCGAGCGCACCAAGAGCACCATCGTGATCACCGTCAACGAGTTGCGGGTGACTTTCAACGAGCTCGGTCGCCGACATGCGGCCGCCGGTCACATCATCCAACCGGACTACATCTTCATGCTCCTCGACGAGGAGGTCGAGCAGTTCGTCGCCTCACCGACGGGCTGGAACGAGAAGCTCGCCGAGCGTCACGACATGTGGCGCGAGTTGTTTGATCGCGAACCGCCGTACTTCATTCGCGACGCCGTTGTTCCGCCTATTTCGACGTGGGCGAAGCGCGGGGGCGGCGATGTCACCTCGGTGGCCGTCGGAGACGTGTTGCCCGGGATTGCAGGCTGCCCCGGCGTGATCACTGGGAAGGCGTGCGTGATCTTGGATCCCGCCGACCCACGCGACGTCGGCCCTGGCGACATCCTGATCGCGCCGCAGACCGATCCCGGTTGGACGCCGCTGTTCATGGCGGTGGACGGCGTTGTGGTCAACGTCGGCGGCCAGGTCAGCCACGCCATCATCGTCAGTCGCGAGCTTGGCTTACCGTGCGTCGTGTCGGTCAAGGACGCAACGTCACGTATTCCAGACGGAGCGATCATCGAAGTCGATGGGGACATCGGCAAAGTCACGATCCTGGAGATGCCCGCATCATGACGATTGCAAGCGACCTGGCCCAGTTCAATCCCTTCGATGCAGAGATCCTGCAGTGCCCCTACCCGCACTACGCGACGATGCGCGACGAGGCACCGGTGCTGTTCCTCGAACAGCTCGGGCTGTACCTCGTAACTCGCCACGATCTGGTGTTGTCGATCCTTCGCGATCCGGTGACGTTCTCGTCGAAGTTCGGCCGACCGACGATGCCGATGAACGACGAAGACGCTGCCAAGGTCGCCAAGGTCTACGCAGAGGGCTACCCAAGGGTGTCGACGATGCTGACCACCGATCCGCCCGAGCAGACTCGCTTCCGTGGTCTGGTCGCCAAGGCATTCAACCCGAAGACGATCTCGGCGATGGAACCGTTCATCCGCAGCATCGTCACCGATCTGATCGACGCCTGGGGCGACCGCACTGACCTCGAGTTCGTTGCCGACTTCGCTGTGCCGCTGCCAGTTTGGGTCATCGGAACAATGCTCAATCAGCCAGAGGAGCGCTTCGCCGATATCAAGCGGTGGAGCGACGCGTCGATCGCCGGTATCGGCACGAACATTTCCATCGAACGGCGAGTTGCGGCCGAGCGTGAGACCAACGAGTTCCAGCGTCACTTCGAATCCGAGATCGAACGTCGCCGCACCGAACCACAAGACGACCTGCTGACCAATCTGCTCAACGCCACGCTCGACGAGCCTGGAGTCGACCCGCGTCCACTCGACATGCCCGAGATGCTCAGCATCATCTCGCAACTGATGGTTGCCGGCAACGAGACCACGACCAA
>JAYTZE010000406.1:0-1555 GCA_043742385.1 Ilumatobacteraceae bacterium | reverse complement strand
TCGCGGCTCGTGCGACTGTCGGTTGCTGCCGGTCTTGGCGGGCTGGTTGGATCAGTGCTGCTGTTGGCGACGGGTGAGGCGGCGTTCACCAAGCTGGTTCCATGGCTGATCCTCTTGGCCTGTGCGCTGTTGGGAGGGCAGAACTACATCCGCAGATGGCTCGGCATCGGAATCCGGCCACACGGTGCTCCCAGCGCGATCGCGGTGCTGTCGACATTTGTGGTGTCGATCTACGGCGGGTACTTCGGCGCAGGTCTTGGCATCGCATTGCTGGCAGTGCTCGGCTTGGTGATCGACGAGTCGCTGCCGCGGTTGAACGCACTCAAGCAGGTGTTGGCACTCGTGATCAACGTCGTCGCGGCGGGCTTCTTCGCCGGATCGGGTCATGTGATCTGGAGTCTGGTTGCGGTGATGGCTCCGGCGAGCCTGTTGGGCGGACTCGCCGGCGGCAAGTTGGTGACCAGGATCAAACCGGCGGTCCTGCGCTCGGCCGTCGTCACCTATGGCACACTGTTGGCCGTGTACTACCTGGTGCGGTGACCGGCGATCTACGGCAGCAGCAACTTGATCGCGCCGGCCGCTGACAGCACGAGCACCCCGATCAGGAACGCTCGCTCGGGGAGCTTGTGCAACATCCTGCGGCCGCTGAAGAGGCCAACCAAGACCGCCGGAAAGAGAACAGCGTCGAACGCCAACGTGGTGCCGGTGAAGAATTGTCCGCCGCTCGACCACTCACCGAGCGCCAGGTAGACGGGGATCTTGGCGATGTTGACGGCGAAGTAGAACCACGCCGAGGTGCCGACCAGCTCGTCTTTTCCCAGGCCGAGGCGCACGAGATAGGTGTTCAGCACCGGGCCAGCGGCGTTGGCTACGAACGTGGTGAAACCTCCGGAGCTGCCGTACACGACCGCCGCTGTCGGCGTCGGTAGTACTGGCTCCTGGCGGTGCACCATTCGCCACGTCTGCAGGCCCGCCATCAGCAAGATGCTGACACCGATGACGATCTCGATGGGTCGAGTCGACGATCCGACCACGGCGAAGAACGTAGCCCCGGCGGCGAAACCGACACTGACCGAAATGATCATCGGTCGCAGTAGATCCCAGCGGGCGTGGCGGCTGTACCAGGTGACGGCAAAAACATCGGCGGCGATCAGGATCGGCAGCGTGGTTCCGGCAATCGCCCGACCGGTGACGATGGTCGCGATGATGGGGGTGGCCACCAGCGCTGCGCCAGGAAAGGCAGTCTTCGACATACCGACGATCAGGGCAGCGACTGACCCGAGGATCAGGTTGCCCGCGGTGAACACCGGCGCAGCCTACGCGAGGAGACTCGGCCCTTCCCATGGCGTTGCATCTGGGAGATTGTGCGACCGAGCAGGTGCGCGGATGTGGCTTGCGCCGCTACACTCCGTGCGTTCTTTGACAACCCACAAATCCCCGAAAGACGGAGATAGCAATGAGCAAGGCGAAGTTTCTGCGGAACAAGCCGCACGTCAATATTGGCACGATGGGTCACATCGACCATGGTAAGACCACGTTGACTGCTGCGATCTCC
>JAYTZE010000405.1:0-13466 GCA_043742385.1 Ilumatobacteraceae bacterium | reverse complement strand
CAGAGGTCCGCAACCAGTTGGAGATTCGCATGCGCGAGCTGGGTGCTAGTGGCCCGAGCTACGAGACGATCGTGGCGACCGGGCCGGTCAACGCAGCGAGGCCGCACCACCGCCCCACCGACATGCTGATCGAAGCTGGGCATACGGTGATCATCGATGTGGGTGCGCTGTACGACGGCTACCACAGCGACATGACCCGTACGTTCTTCATCGGCGAACCCAAGCAGAACCAACTCGAACTGTACGAGGTGGTGCTTGCTGCTCAACGCGCAGGTGTCGCGGCGGTCGAGACCGGCATCAGTACCGCCGAACTCGATGCGGTGTGTCGCGATGCAATCACCGAGGCCGGGTACGGCGAGTGGTTCAGTCATGGCACCGGGCACGGAGTCGGCCTGTTGATCCATGAGGATCCGTTCGTCAATCGCACCGGCGACTTGAAATTGCAGGTCGGGGACGTAGTGACCGTGGAACCGGGGGTCTATCGTGAAGGATTCGGAGGCATCCGTGTCGAAGACCTCGTGGTCGTGACCGACAACGGCTGCCAAGTACTCACTGCATCGCCGAAGGATTCACCGTGCCCGCCATCACCACCAACGACCTGAAGAACGGAATCACCCTCGAGCTCGACAACGGGCTGTTCCAGGTGGTCGAGTTCCAGCATGTCAAGCCAGGCAAGGGCGGAGCGTTCGTACGCACCAAACTTCGCAACGTCAAGAACGGCAACGTTTTCGACCGCACCTTCAATGCCGGAGTCCGTGTCGAGCAGGCCCTGCTCGAGAAGAAGGACATGCAGTTCCTGTACCGTGATGGTGACGAGTACGTCTTCATGGACACCGCCAACTACGACCAGATCCAGGTCGCCCCGGTGGCCCTCGGCGACGCTGTCAACTACATGGTCGAGCAGGCCGTGGCGATCATCGCCTTCTACCAGGGCGAGATCGTGTCGGTCGAAATCCCGGCGTCGGTCGAGCTGGCCATCACCGACACAGAGCCTGGTATGCAGGGCGACAGGGTGTCGGGCGCACGAAAGCCGGCCACGCTCGAGACCGGCCTGGTGCTGCAGGTGCCGTTGTTCATCAATCCTGGCGATCGGGTCAGGGTCGACACGCGCAGCGGCGACTACATCACCAGAGTCTGAGAGTGACACGACGCAGGGCACGCCCCGCCGACGACGAGCGCTCCGATTCGCGTGAACGGGCGATGATGCTGCTGTACGAGGCCGACTCGAAGGGCATCTCTGCCAGCGAGGTGCTCGCCGCGCAGATCTCCGAAGCGGACGAATTGACGACATTGCTGGTCGAAGGTGTCGAGCAACATCAGCGGCAGCTCGACGAAGCAATCTCCGAACACGCCAAAGGGTGGACTCTGGCACGCATGCCGACGATCGACCGCACGGTGCTTCGAATTGCCGGCTTCGAGTTGCTCGGGCGCCCCGACGTGCCAGTCGCGGTGGTGCTGAACGAGGCTGTGGAAATGGCGAAACGGTTCTCAACCGATGACTCCGGTCGGTTCGTCAACGGCGTTCTGTCGGCGTTGGTGCCAGTGCTGCGGTCGAGTGCCTGACAACCGGCCCGTACCGACACCTATCATCGCGACGTGATCGCCGAGGAGGACGTCGCAGCAACCGCGGAGTTCGACGACGACCCGACGGGTGAGGTCACGACTGGCCGCGTCGAACGGTGGGTCGACCGAGTCTCGACGGTCCATCCGGCGGCGTGGTTCACGGGTGCAGGCGCTCTGCTCTTCGCCCTGGTGTTCGGCAAACTTGGCATCGAACATCACCGCAACTTCGGCACGTGGTCGTACGACATGGGCATCTACGACCAGGGCTTCTGGCTGGTGTCGCGCGGCGGGCAGAGTTTCATGACTGTTCGCGGCATGGAGTTCTGGGGACACCACCTCAACTTGATCGTCGTGGCATTCGCCCCGTTCTACTGGCTTGGTGCCGGCCCGTCGTTCCTCTACGTCGCCCAGGCCGTTGGGCTGGCTGTGGCGGCTTTCCCCATCTACCTCATTGCCCGTGACCGGTTCGCCAAGCCGTGGATGGGCCTGCTGTTCGCCACGGTGTACCTGCTCTACGCCCCGATCCAATGGATCAGCTGGGCCAACTTCCATCCAGAGTCACTGGTGGTTGCACCCCTGCTGTACGCGTGGTGGTTCGCCAGTCATCGCCGTTGGCGAGGCATGTTCATCGCCTTGGTGATCGCCCTGTCGATCCGCGAAGACGCGGCGCTCGTGGTCATCATGCTCGGCATCATCCTGGCCGTCATGTATCGGCCTGGTAAGGGCGACCACCGTGACCGAATGATGGCGTTGGCGACATTCGGCCTCGGCGTCGGATGGTATGTGATCGCCACCAGATTCGTGATCCCACACTTCAACCAGGGCAAGCAACCGTTCTACATCCAGTACTTCTACAGCAACTACGGCGGCGACATGCCGGAGATCATCAAGACGATGATCCGCCATCCCAATCGTGTGATCTCCGATGCCACACAACCCGATCGATTGCGGTTCTACCGCGATTTGGCGCTGCCACTCGGTGGCCTGGCTCTCGCCGGCCCGTTGGCGTTGTTGATGGTGTTGCCGCAGATGCTGGCCAGTGTGATCGGTCTCAGCCCGTACGCGCGCAGCATTCGTTATCAGTACACGGCGATGATGATCGCGCCGCTGCTGATCGCCGCAATCGAAGGCGGACGAGCGTTGTGGCGGTTCAAGGTGATGCACGTCTTGCTGCCGATCTGGCTGCTCGGCTGCGCGTACATGACCAACATCGCCTGGTCGCCATCGCCGATCGGCGACTCATACGTCGTGTGGGCCCAGCCAACTGCGCGGCACGCCGCGATGCGCGAGGCGTTGAAGCTCGTGCCCGACGATGCCTCGGTCGCGGCCACGTACACCTTGCTGCCGCATCTGTCGCATCGCGAGCAGATCTACGACTGGCCCAACCCATGGGTGCCGTTCTACTGGGGCAACGACGACGGGTTCCGGTTACCCGATCCCTCGACCATCGACTACATCGTGCTCGATCGCACACAGATCGGCGAGGGCCAACTGGCGCTTGTTGCCGGTCTCGTCGCGCCCGACGGACCGTACCAAGTGTTGTTCGACACCGACGACGTCCTGGTCGGCAAACGCAAGACCGGCAGCTAGCGGCGGCGGGCGATCGCCAACAGGTTCTTGCCGAACGGCGGGTTCGGCACGAGTCGCTGCACCACCTTGCTGACGGGTACGACCATGCGGTCGAACACGCCAGACGACATCGGGCTCAACGACTGGCGGTTCAGCACCCGATACATCAGCCAGTAGGGAACGACGCCGGCGACCTCGAGGTAGTGGAGTTCGACGATCTCGAAGCCGGCGTCGGCGATCACCTGGCGCAGGCCGGCCTTGTCGTAGCGCCGATGGTGCCCGGACTTGTAGTCGAGACTGCCGTACAGGCGCGACATCGCCGGCACGAACACGGCGAGCGAACCGCCGGGAGCAACAAGATCGAAGGCTGTTCGCATTTCGGCGGCGTCGTCGAGGATGTGCTCGAGGACGTTGATGTACACGATCGAGTCGAACTGTTGTGGCCGCGTGGTCGCCAGTTCCTGCGATGTGAGCTGCAATGCCGTCACGTTGCGGAGCCGTGTCGCAGTCGACTGCAACTCCTCGAACAGATTCACGGCAGGCTCGATCGCGGTGATCTCGCTGGCAGGTTTGCGCTCGGCCATCTTGGTTGCGATCGTTCCGATCCCTGCACCGACTTCGAGGATGCGGTGACCGAGGTGCTGCGTCAATTCGTCGGCGATCCAACCGAAGAACCTGTTGGCCTGAGCCAGGTTCTCCAACTCTTCTGCGGCTCCGAATTGCGAGTTCGACGACGCCTGCTGGGCTTGCATGCGTGGCGAGCGGGCCGCCCATGTGGCCTGGTCGCGACGGCTCTCGTCGCGGACCTCGGCGACCAGCACCCGCGTGGTGTGCAGGCTGCGCCAGAACGCGGCGATGTCGGAAAACGACAACGAACGCACACCCGCGTAGCGCGGCCTGAACGTGATGGGGCACTCGGTGATCGAGAAGCCCGCAGCCTGAGCGACCGCCACCGACGTCGTGAAGTAGCCGTAACCTTCGCCGGATATCTGGCGATCGATCCACAGCTGGGCGACGTCGGGGCGGATGATGCGGAACGACGTCGTCGCGTCGTGCACGCCACGCAACCCGATGATTCGTCGAGCAAGCATGTTGGCCGTGCGGCTGACAATCGAACGCAGCGCGGAGGTGCCCGGCGACGATCCACCGCGGGCCCATCGTGAACCAATGGTCACGCCACTTCCGCGCGCAACGAAGGTGCGTACGACATCGGTGATCTGACGAGCGTCGTGATGGCCATCGGGGTCGAGGGTCACGAAGAAATCACGATCAGCGGTGCGCAGCAGATGCTCGAAACCGGCGAGCTGCGACCGGCCGAGCCCGAGGTGGGATCCCGTGAGCACCTCGATCTTGATACCGAGCCTGGCCGCTTCGTCGGTGGCAATCGCCGCGGTGTTGTCGGGACTGGAATCATCGACCAGCAAGACCTCGAGTTCGATACCCGAGCGACGCAGCACCGATGCCGCTTCCTCGATCTCGGCCAGCACCGGGCCGACCGACGCCGCGCTGTTGTAGGTGGCGAGCACGACCGTGCCGCGCAGTTCTGGCATCCGGGCAAGGTATCACCGGGCAGTGATGGATCTCCGGCGGACCGAGGTCTTGCTGCTACGGTGGCCCTGCCGTGAAATGGGTCCCGTGAGGCCCATACGGGAGGAGCACATCGTGTTGTCGATCGATCTGGGTGCCAGGCTGCGCGCCGATGAACATGCACTAGCATGCATGATTATGCAGATGAGATGCCAGTGATCCGAGAAGCAGCGCTGGTCCTGGCCGACGGAAGTCACTTCGAGGGGGAGTTGTTTGGCTCCGAGCCGCCCAACGGCGTCGCCAGCGGTGAAGTTGTCTTCAACACCGTCATGAGCGGTTACCAAGAGGTGATCACCGACCCGTCGTACGCCGGGCAGATCATCACCTTCACCTACCCGCACATCGGCAACTACGGCACCAACGCAGCGGATCACGAATCCGAGCGGCCGTTCTGCCGGGGGGTGATCGTGCGCGAGATGGCTCGCAGGCATAGCAACCATCGGGCCGAGGGATCGTTGGACGCGCTGTTGCGACATCATGGAATCAGCGCGATTGGCGGGATCGACACCCGCCGGCTGACGCGCATCTTGCGCGACACCGGCGCGATGGCGGGTGCGTTCGGCACGGCAGATGAGGCCTCGCTGCGCACGGCGGCCGCCGCCGAGCCCGGTACCGATGGCATTGATCTGGTCGCCGATGTCACGTGCACGGCGCCGTACACGGCATCGGCCAGCGGTGCCGTCCGGCGGCGGATTGTCGCGCTCGACTTCGGCATCAAGCGCACGATGGTCCGCCATCTCGCCGGGCTGGGCACAGTCGAGGTCGTCCCGGCCGCGACGCCCGCGGCTGAGGTGCTAGCTCGCCGCCCCGACGGAGTGTTCCTGTCAAACGGTCCGGGCGACCCGGCGATGGTCGGGTATGCGGTCGCGACGATTGCCGAACTGGTGGGCAAGGTTCCGATCTTTGGAATCTGCCTGGGCCACCAACTGCTCAGCCGGGCACTCGGCGGCGACACGTTCAAGCTGCCGTTCGGCCACCACGGCGGCAACCATCCGGTTCGTCACGAGTCCTCCGGTCACATCGAGATCACCAGCCAGAACCACAACTTCTGCGTCGACCCGGCAAGCCTCGGCGGCAAGGTCGAGGTGACCCACCTCAACCTCAACGATCAGACCAACGAGGGTATGCGGGTGCTCGGTGCATCTGCCTTCAGTGTGCAATACCATCCGGAGGCTGGGCCGGGGCCACACGACTCGAGATACCTGTTCGACATGTTCGCCGAACTGATGGATGCGGGCGTCTGATGCCGAAGCGGACCGACATCCACTCGATTCTGATCATCGGGTCTGGCCCGATCGTGATCGGTCAAGCCTGCGAATTCGACTACAGCGGCACGCAAGCTTGTCGAGTGTTGCGGGAGGAGGGCTATCGCGTCATTCTCGTCAACTCGAATCCGGCGACGATCATGACCGACCCCGACTTCGCCGACGCGACCTACATCGAGCCGATCACGCCTGAGGTTGTTGCCAAGATCATCGAGCGCGAGCGCCCCGACGCTGTGCTACCGACTCTCGGCGGCCAGACCGGCCTCAACACGGCGATGGCGCTTTTCGAACTCGGCATCATCGGCGTACCTGGAACGCCGGAGATGATCGGTGCCAATGCTGAAGCGATCGCCACTGCCGAGGATCGCGACAAGTTCAAGCAGGCAATGATCGAGATCGGGCTCTCGGTTCCCGTCAGCGGTATCGCCCACGACATTACCGAAGCGATGGCGGTCGTCGAGCGAATCGGGCTGCCGATCATCATCAGGCCCGCCTACATCCTCGGTGGGCGTGGCACCGGCATCGCCTCCACTGCCGCAGAGTTCGAGGTGCGTGCTGCCGAGGGTCTGGCGGCCAGCCCGATCAGCGAGATCCTGATCGAGAAGAGCATTGCCGGTTGGAAGGAATACGAGCTCGAGGTCATGCGCGACTGCGCCGACAACTGCGTGATCATCTGCTCGATCGAGAACGTCGACCCGATGGGCGTGCACACCGGTGACTCCATCACGGTCGCGCCGGCACAGACACTCAGCGATGTCGAGTATCAGCAGATGCGCGACGCAGCGTTTGCGTGCATCCGTCGCGTCGGAGTCGAGACGGGTGGCAGCAACGTGCAGTTCGCGGTCAACCCGGCCACCGGCGAGCAAGTCGTGATCGAGATGAATCCTCGAGTGTCGCGGTCGTCGGCGCTGGCGTCGAAGGCAACGGGCTTTCCCATCGCCAAGATCGCGGCCAAGCTCGCCGTCGGGTACACGCTGGACGAGATCTCCAACGACATCACCAAAGCCACGCCGGCCAGCTTCGAACCGAGCATCGACTACGTGGTCACCAAGATCCCGCGCTGGGCGTTCGAGAAACTCCCCGGGTCATCGGGAATCCTGGGCACGCAGATGCAATCGGTCGGCGAGGTGATGGCAATCGGCCGAACTTTCACCGAGAGCCTCCAGAAGGGCCTGCGCTCGCTGGAGCATGGCCGGATGGGCCTCGGGTGCGACCCTGCCGAGGCCGAGCTGGAAGAAGTTGGTGACAAGGAACTGTTGGAGATGATCGCTAATCCGACACCCGACCGAATCTTTCAAGTAGGCGAACTGCTACGCCGCGGCGTGACGATCGAGGCGATTCACGACGCCTGCAGGATCGACGCCTGGTTCCTCGACCAGATGCTGCAGATCGTCGAGGAGCGCGACGCGCTGGCCCCGATGAATCCGACAGAGATCACACCGCGGCAATGGCGGCGCGCCAAGCAGATGGGATTCAGCGACGGGCAGCTCGCTCACCTATGGGGCAGCGACGAACTGCGCGTGCGGGCCATGCGCGAAGCCGCCGGAGTGATACCCACGTATAAGACAGTGGATACCTGCGCGGCCGAGTTTGCCGCCGAGACGCCGTACCACTACTCGACCTACGAGGATGAGAACGAGGTGCGCTCGTCCGACCGTCCGCGCGTCGTCATCTTGGGCAGCGGCCCCAATCGCATCGGGCAGGGCATCGAGTTCGACTACTGCTGCGTGCATGCTTCGTTCGCGCTCCGCGATGCCGGGTACGAGACCGTGATGATCAATTGCAACCCCGAGACGGTCAGTACCGACTACGACACCAGCGATCGGTTGTACTTCGAGCCGCTGACGCGAGAAGATGTGCTCAACGTCATTGCCGCCGAGACGCTGTCAAGCGGCGGCACGCCACCCAAGGTGATCGTGTCGCTGGGCGGTCAGACGCCGCTGAAGCTTTCCGGTGTTCTGCCACAGGAGCTCATCGCCGGTACGTCTCCGCGGTCGATCGACTTGGCCGAGGATCGGCAGAAGTGGAGCGCGCTGTGCCACGAGCTGCGCATACCGCAGCCGCCGGGTGGCACCGCGGTCGATCTGGTCCAAGCGCTCGGTATCGTCGATCGGATCGGGTTCCCAGTGCTCGTGCGACCCAGCTACGTGCTCGGTGGCAGGGCGATGCAGATCGTGCACGACGGCGACCACCTCGCCAGGGCCATGGGCCAACTCGCCGGGTTCGGATCCCTCGGTCGAGAGGGAGGTCTGTCGGCCGAACGCCCGGTGTTGATCGACCGGTTCCTCGAGGACGCCACCGAGGTCGATGTCGACGCGATCCGTGACCACAGTGGTGAGGTGTTGATCGGCGGTGTGATGGAGCACGTCGAGGAAGCCGGCGTGCACAGTGGCGACTCCGCCTGTGCGATCCCGCCGCAGACCTTGCCGCCCTGGGTCGTCGAGGTCATCGAGTCGTACACCGAGTCGATCGCCAAGGCCCTCGATGTGCGCGGTCTCATCAACGTGCAGTACGCGGTACTGGGTACGACCGTGTATGTGATCGAAGCAAATCCCCGCGCCAGCCGAACCGTGCCCTTTGTCGCCAAGGCGACCGGCGTTCCGTTGGCGAAGGTGGCCAGTCGAGTCATGCTCGGAGCAACACTGCGCGAATTGCGTGATGAGGGTCTGCTGCTGCCTCCATCGCAGAACGGTCACGTGTCGATCAAAGAGGCCGTGCTGCCGTTCAACCGCTTTCCTGAGGTCGACCCGGCGCTCGGGCCGGAGATGCGTTCGACCGGCGAGGTGATGGGCATCGACACCACGTTCGGTCTGGCTTTCTACAAGGCCGAGCTGGCCGCCGGCACGGTGTTGCCGACCGAGGGCACCGTCTTCTTGTCGCTGGCCGACGGCGACAAGCCCGCTGGGATCGTCGTCGCCCGAAAGCTTCGCCAGCTTGGCCTCGGCATCGCCGCAACCACCGGCACGGCCGACTACCTGGCAAGCTTCGGGGTCAGTGTCGATGCCGTGGTCGGCAAGATCTCGGATGGCCACGGGATCAATGCCGTCAACCTGATCGCGGGTGGCGACATCGCCTTTGTCATCAACACACCGCAGGGCCAAGGTGGTGGGGCGCGCAGCGACGGCGAGCAGATCCGCAAGGCGGCTATCACCCATCGGGTGAGCTCGGTGACCACTGTCGAGGCTGCGCTGGCCGCCGTGCAAGGCATGGCCGAGCACGTCGGGCACGCCCTCTCGGTCTGCTCACTACAGGAGTATCATGCGTGAGCGTTGACCTTCGTACGCGCGTCGGGTCGGTGCAGCTTCCCAATCCGGTGATGACGGCCTCAGGCACGGCTGGGCATGGGGCGGAGTTCCAGGCGTTCTTCGATCTCGTCGAACTCGGCGCTCACGTGGTCAAGTCACTGGCGGCGTTCGAATGGGAAGGCAACCCTGCGCCGCGACTGCACCCTGCTGGTATTGGCATGCTCAATGCTGTCGGATTGCAGGGGCCGGGTGTCGCGGCCTGGCTGGCCGACGACCTTCCGGCGTTGTCGGCGACGGGCGCCCGTGTTGTGGCGAGCATCTGGGGTCGATCGGTCGACGAGTACCGCCGGGCGGCGGAGTTGATCGCTGATGCACCAGCGAACGTGGTTGCCGTCGAGATCAACCTGTCGTGCCCGAATCTCGAGGGGCGGCGGGGAATCTTTGCCCATGACCCGGCGCTGTCAGCCGAGGTCGTCGAGGCTGTAGCGGTCTGCGGACGACCGCGTTGGGCCAAACTCAGTGCCAACACCGATCGCGTCGTGGAAGTGGCGGCTGCGGCACACCAAGCCGGTGCAGAGGCCGTAACGCTGATCAACACCCTGCTCGGGATGGTGATCGATCCACAGACCAGGCGTGCAGTGCTCGGCGCCGGCGGGGGCGGATTCAGCGGACGCCCGATTCACCCGGTCGCAGTACGCACGGTGTTCGACGTGCATGCAGCCTTTCCAGGCCTACCAATAATCGGTGCCGGGGGAGTGGCCAGCGGGTGGGACGCAGTGGAGCTGATCCTCGCAGGAGCAAGCGCAATACAGGTCGGAACCGCCAGTTTCGTGGATCCGCGGGCATCGGTGCAGGTCCTCCGAGGCATGACCGACTGGTGTAACGACCACGGTGTGCGGTCCATCGACGAGATGGTCGGTGGCGCTCATTGAAGGAATGCCATGCATGGATGCCAGCTCAGGACTAGGGTTTTGTTATGGCAACACCTCCTCAACTCACGCCCGAACAACGTACGGCTGCGCTGGCAAAGGCCGCTGAGGCCCGCGCTGCTCGCGCTGAACTGAAGAACCAACTGAAGAATGGTTCTATGACGATCCAAGAAGCGCTGGCTTCCACGACCGCGACTGTCGGCAAGCTCAAAGTGGTCTCCATGCTCGAGTCGCTACCCGGAGTCGGCAAGGTCAAGGCTCGCAAGATCATGGGAGACATCGGCATCGCCGACAATCGCCGCGTTCAGGGGCTTGGCGCCGTTCAAAAGCAGTCATTGCTCGATCAACTCGGCAAGTGAGGCCATGGCGGCCAGCGACGCCACCGCCGACTCACTCATCATCGTCATCTCCGGTCCCGGTGGGGTAGGTAAGGGCACGATCGTCAACGCACTCGTGGAGCGCGATCCCAAACTGTGGCTCAGCAGATCGTGGACAACCCGGCGCCAACGGGTTGGCGAACCCGATACCGCCTACGTGTTTACTGATCACGCCAACTTCGAAGATCGCATCACCCGAGGTGGATTCCTCGAGTGGACGAAATTCCTCGACAACTACTACGGCACGCCGATGCCCGATGTTGCCGACGACCGCGACGTGGTGCTGGAGATCGAGGTTGACGGGGCCAGCCAAGTGAAGCAACTACGCGAAGACGCTGTCTTGATCTTTGTGTTGCCACCGTCGCGAGACGAGCAGCAGCGTCGCCTGCGTGGTCGAGGCGACCCGGAGGACCTGGTCGACCAGCGGTTGCGCAAGGCCCTCGATGAGGAACCTGTCGGGCTGGCGATGGCTGACCACGTCGTTGTCAACGACAACCTCGAACGCACGGTCGATGAGATGTTGACGATCATCAATCAGCAGCGGCGGTCGCGCTCGTCATCGGGTTGAAACGCCACGTTGGCCTGCCGCCCGCTGTACACTGACAAACCGCTTCAGGAGGCTGACTATGGCTCGCGCCCACGACACGATGATGAACCCGCCGATCGAGGATTTGCTCGACACGGTCGACTCCAAGTTCAGCTTGGTGACCCTTGCGGCCCGCCGCGCGCGTCAGATCAATTCCTATTTCAACCAGCTTGGTGATGGCCTCGGCCACATGGTGCCGCCCCAGGTCAGCTCGATCGCCCGCAAGCCGCTCAGCATCGGGTTCGAGGAAATCGCCGCTCACAAGATCGTGCGCGTCGAACTGCCCGTCCCAGAGGACGAGCCCGCTGCCGACGGTGCTGGCGCCGACACCGTCGCCTGATCACTCAGCCCACGACTTCCATGCTCGCCGGTAAGCGCATCGTGCTCGGTGTCACCGGTGGGATCGCCGCGTACAAGGCCGTCGAGGTGTGCCGACGACTCGTCGATGCCGGTGCGCACGTCATTCCCGTCATGACCAAGGATGCCGAGCATTTCCTCGGCGTGACGACCCTGTCAGCGCTGGCCAGCGAGCCGGTCCAGACCAGCCTGTGGGATGGGGCGACACCGATTCCACACACACAGCTCGGTCAGTCGGCTGATCTCGTTGTGGTCGCGCCGGCGACTGCCCGGCTGATTGGCGCCTATGCGGCCGGGCTGTCGACCGATCTGTTGACCAACATTCTGTTGGCCACCAGAGCACCAGTGGTCGTTGCCCCGGCAATGCACACCGAGATGTGGGAGCACCCCGCCGTCGCCGACAACATCTCCACGCTGCGCCGTCGAGGCGTACACATCGTCGAGCCCGACGAGGGCCGGTTGGCGGGTGGCGACTCGGGCAAGGGTCGGCTGGCAGCACCCGACCGAATCGTCGCCGAGATCGAGCGGATACTCGGCGGAGGCGCGCTTCGCGGTGTGCACGTCGTCGTGACTGCAGGTGGCACCCGCGAGCCGATCGATGCGGTGCGCGTGATCGCCAATCGCAGCAGCGGTAAGCAGGGCTACGCGGTCGCCGCCGAGGCGCTCGTCATGGGTGCACAGGTCACCCTGGTATCGACGGTTGATCTGCCGATCCCGGCTGGTGCAGTGCTTCGAGTCGTCGAAACCGCCGCCGAGATGCAAGCCGCTGTCGAAGCGCTCGCTCCGGTGGCCGACGTCGTGGTGATGGCTGCCGCTGTGGCCGACTTCCGGCCGAAGGTCGCTGAATCCGGCAAGATCAAAAAGGACGATGGAGTTCCCGAGATCGTTCTGGAGCCGACTCCCGACATCCTTGCCGGGCTGGGTGCTCGTAAGCGAACAGGGCAAATCCTGGTGGGCTTCGCAGCCGAGACCAGCGACCTGGTGACCAACGCCCAGGCGAAGCTGCTACGCAAGAATCTCGACCTGATCGTCGCCAACGACGTCAGCGCCCCCCAGGTGGGCTTCCAACACGACACCAACGCCGTCACGTTGCTGGGCACCGCAGGCGTCATCAGGACCGTGGCCCTCACGGACAAGCGTTCGGTCGCCAGAGCGATACTGCATTGTGTCGCTGCGTTGCGATCTGGTGTAAGTAGAAACGACTCAACTCGAAACTCAAACCCAACCGATTCAGGAGCAGCTCAGTGAGCAACTACACGTTCACCTCGGAAAGCGTGACCGAAGGTCATCCCGACAAGATGGCCGATCAGGTCAGTGACGCGGTTCTCGACGCGATCCTGACGGAGGATCCGAACGGCCGGGTCGCCTGCGAGACGCTGCTCACCACCGGCCTGTGCGTCGTCGCCGGCGAGATCACTACCAACGCCTACGTCGATATTCCGAAGCTCGCCCGCGAGGTCATCAATGGAATCGGCTACGACAACGCGCTGTACGGTTTCGACGGAAACACGTGCGGTGTGATCGTGTCGATCGACGAACAGAGTGGCGACATCGCTCAAGGTGTCGACATGAGCGAGGAACTGCGCGGCGGTCGCAGCGGCGAGGATCTCATCAACAGCCAAGGTGCCGGCGACCAGGGCATGATGTTCGGCTACGCCTGCGACGACACACCCGATCTTATGCCGTTGCCGATCTGGCTTGCCCATCGCATGGCCGAGAAGCTCACCGATGTTCGCAAGGCCGGCGCCGTGCCGTACCTGCGGCCCGACGGCAAGACCCAGGTCACGTTCGAGTACGACAACACCGGTAGGCCTGTCCGTTTGGTCACGGCGCTGATCTCGACGCAACATCAAGATGGCGTCGATCGCGACACGGTGATCCGCCCCGACTTGATCGAACAGGTCATCCGCCCGGTCGTGCCCGCGCAGTTCGCCGACGACGACTACAACGTGTACATCAACCCAACCGGCAAGTTCGTGATCGGCGGC
>JAYTZE010000404.1:0-3323 GCA_043742385.1 Ilumatobacteraceae bacterium | reverse complement strand
TCGACGATGACGACCGCGAGTTCGTTCACACCACCGTGCAGGGTCATCTCGCGCACACCGACTCGGCTGTGGCTGGCGCGATCCTCACCGGCTGGGAGAGTGAGGTCGCACACTTCAAGAAGGTGATGCCGATCGACTACGCCCGGGTGCTTGGCGTGATGAAGCAGGCCGATGCCGATGGTCTCGACGAGCAGCAAACCTCCGAGCGAATCATGGAGGCGGCACGTGGGTGAGGTCACTGGGTTTCTGAAGTGGCAACGCGAGTTGCCATCACGGCGCGATGTTCCGGTGCGGCTGCGCGACTGGAAAGAGGTCTACAACGACTTCGCGCTCGACAAGGTTCAGACGCAGGCGGGGCGCTGCATGGACTGCGGCATCCCCTTCTGCAACAACGGCTGCCCGCTCGGCAACCTGATTCCCGACTGGAACGACCTCGTCTACCGCGAGCACTGGCGGGATGCGATCGACCGCCTGCATGCCACAAACAACTTCCCCGAGTTCACAGGCCGGTTGTGCCCTGCGCCGTGCGAGGCGGCGTGCGTGCTCGGCATCAACGCGGATCCGGTGACGATCAAGCAGGTCGAGGTGGAGATCATCGATCGCGCATGGGACGAGGGCTGGGTCGAACCGCAGCTGCCGAGTGTCAAGACCGGCAAGCGGATCGTCGTGATCGGTTCTGGGCCATCCGGGCTGGCGGCAGCGCAACAGTTGACCCGCGCCGGCCACGAGACCGTCGTGCTCGAACGCGCCGACCGCATAGGCGGCTTGCTGCGATACGGAATTCCCGAGTTCAAGATGGAGAAGCGACACCTGACGCGCCGCATCGCCCAGATGGAGGCCGAGGGCACCGAGTTCCGCACCAACGCCACGGTCGGAGACGGGATCGATATCGAGGTATTGCTCGCGTCGTACGACGCGATCGTGTTGGCGTGCGGCGCAACGGCAGCGCGCGACCTACCGATCCCCGGGCGAGAGTTGAGCGGCATCCACCAGGCGATGGAGTACCTGCCGCTGTCCAACCGGGTGCAGGAGGGCGATATCGACGTGTCGCCCATCGATGTGCACGGCAAACATGTGGTGATCATCGGCGGTGGGGATACTGGTGCCGACTGCCTTGGTACCGCGCATCGGCAGGGCGCCGCCAACGTGACCCAGTTGGAGATCTTGCCTCGTCCGCCCGACGAGCGTGCCGGCAACAATCCGTGGCCGCAATGGAATCTTGTGTACCGGATTTCGTCGGCGCACGAGGAGGGTGGCGACCGGCTGTTCAGCGTCAACACCGAGCGGTTCGTCGACGATGGCAACGGCGGGGTGCGCGCACTCCTGCTGCACGAGGTGGAGATGGTCGACGGACGCTTCCAGAAGATTGACGGCAGCGAACGCGAGTTGCCGGCTGACTTCGTTTTCCTGGCGATGGGCTTTCTGGGGCCCGAGAAGGGGACGTGGCTCGACATGTTGGGTGTGGCGTTCGACGACCGCGGGAATGTGGCCCGCGACGGTCGATACATGAGCAATGTGCCGGGTGTGTTCGTTGCCGGCGACATGGGTCGTGGACAGAGCCTGATCGTGTGGGCCATCGCCGAAGGGCGGTCGTGTGCAGCCGGTGTAGACGCCTGGCTGATGGGCGAGACGCAACTTCCCACGCCCATTGCGCCCACAGCGCGACCACTCGCGTAACGCCAGCGCGTAGGCTGGTCCCATGAAATCGAACGTTGTGCTGGTCGCGCTCTCTGCCGCGGTCTTGGCTTCGTGTGGCGCGGCCAACGGCTCGGCACCCGATCAGACAACGCTGGGTCTCACCGCGACGAACTATGTGACGGTCACACAAACGCCGACGACGCTCACCCCGACCACCCTTGCCGGTGCAGTGGGTACGCCTGGCCTCGTGCACCCCGAAGAGGGCAGCTACGTGATCGCGACTGGTGACTTCCCTTCGACGATCGCCAACAGGTTCAAGGTGGTGTTCGCTGACCTGCTGGCCATCAATGGGTGGACGCTCGTTGGCGATCAGGTGCCCGAGTATCCAGCCGTCGGCACAACGATCAAGATCCCGCCGGGATGGACCGAGCCTGGCACGGTCGCCGATTCGGGCGATACCACGACCGGCACGACGCCATCGGGCGAGGCGACCACGACGATCGCTGGCGGTCAATCCACCTGCGCCGCTGGCGAATACACGATTGTGGAGGGCGACTTCCTTGGCAAGGTGGCCAAGAAGCTCGACACCACGGTCGAAGCACTCAACGCCGCCAACGCCAACACCCAGGGTTACAGTGCCTTCTATCCCGGCTTGAAGATCAAGACGCCGCCAAAGACCGACTGCTAGTCGTCCGCACATTGATCGTCGGGCGCGAAAGTGGCGGCCCCGGTACCGAACTCGCGCCCGACGAGGCCCTACGGGGTCGAGACGGGTAGCTCCGCTACCGAAATCGCGCCCAACCACGGGCCGGCGGCGACGGTGTCCTAGCCGGGAATCACACCAGGCGCAGCGTCACGTGGTCGAGCGTGATCGTGCATCCGACGTTGCTGCGATCGGTGGCAGTGAGGTCGATCGTTGACTCGGTTCCGTCGACGAAGCTCACACTGTGCAGTAGTCCATGGTCCGACCAACGACTCGTGACTGCAGCCGGATCGTTGGCGGCGATCGTGTAGCCCGCGATCGCCGTCACGACGGAGTTGTCGGTGTGTGCCCTCCACGTCGGTCCGCCCCACAGCCACGATCCCGTGGGAGCGGCTTGGTCGAGGCTGACGATGGCGCCACCGACGTCGGCCGGATGGAGGTGCCGGCCTCGAATCATCGGGAAGTCGCCGCTCCAGACCGTGCGTACGCCGGCAGTGGTCAGCGACGTCAGTCGAACGTCGAGGTCGTCGACCTCGAACATCACCATGTACGCGGTCACGCTGGCCTGGCGACGGTCGAGCAGACGTCCTGCGGCGGTGTTGTCGGCGATCGGCGACACGACCTCGATGAACTGGTCGCCGACGCTGAACAGCGCGTTGTGCAATCCGAACTCGGCAACTCCCGGGTCCCGGAAGCAAACACTGAGCCCGAGATCGGCACAAAGGCGATCGACCGTGGAATCGAGGTCACGGGCGGCGACGACGACCTGGCGCAGACGGATCACGGCACGCATGGTAGAGGTCAGCTTGCTCGCAGTCATCGTTGGGCGGCGGTAGGTTCCAACACATGCTTACGGTGATCGAAGGCCGAGTACTCGGTTGTCTGATGGAGAAGGAACGCACCGTTCCCGACCAGTATCCACTGTCGATGAACGCTCTTGTCTCGGCATGCAATCAGTCGTCGTCGCGTGAGCCGATCATGG
>JAYTZE010000403.1:0-3327 GCA_043742385.1 Ilumatobacteraceae bacterium | reverse complement strand
GCACGGTCAGCTCGTCGATCACCGGAATGATCAACGGCGGGTTACCGGTGGTCACTGCCGTGGTCACAGCGTTCTGGGTACGTCGCGCGCCATCGGTGTTCCGGATGGCCGCTGTGCTGATCGGCTTCTCCGGGATCGCTGTGATCTCGATCGCCTCGGTCGACGAAGGCACGTCGGCCGACGTGAAGGGAGTCGTGCTGCTGGGCATCGCCTTGCTCTGCTACGCCGTCGCCGCCAACATCGCCCAACCGATGTACCCCAAGTACGGCTCGTTGGCACCGATGTTGTGGATCACGATCATCGCCACCGTGCTGTCGCTGCCATACGGACTGTTCGGGCTGGTGCATAGCGGCTTCGATCTCGAGGCGTTGGGCGCGCTGTTCATGCTCGGCGCGATGGGCACGGGAGTCGGCTTCGCCCTCTACGGCGTGCTGCTCAGCAGGGCCGGCACTGTGCGCGGCATGATCGGTATCTTCTTCACCCCGATCGTCGGCACCATCTTGGGCGTCGCCGTACGCCACGAATCACTGCACGCCTTGGCTGTGGTGGGGATGTCGATCGTGATCGTCGGCGCGGTCATGGTCAGTCGCCCAGAACCGGTCCGCCTGCGGCCAGCCGCTCTACCCGAGGGCCTGCTCAAGGTCGGCGACCAAATCGGCGGCGGATTCGATCCCGACTGACAGCCGCAACAGGTTGTCGGGAACTTCCAGCGGCGACCCGGCGGCCGAAGCGTGGGTCATGTGGCCGGGATGCTCGATCAGGCTCTCGACCGCGCCGAGCGACTCGGCCAGCACGAACAACTTCGTCGAGGCAGCGACACGCAATGCAGCCTCGAGCCCGCCGCGCATCGTGAAGCTGACCATGCCGCCGAAATCGCGCATCTGCTTGGCGGCCGCAGCGTGGCCGGGGTGATCGGGAAGCTGGGGATACAGCACCCGGTCGACGGCAGGATGGCCAACCAGCAGATCGACGATCGAGCGGGCGTTGGCGCAGTGACGTTCCATGCGCACGGCCAGCGTCTTCACGCCGCGCAGCACGAGGTAGCAGTCGAATGGCGCCGGCACCGCTCCAGCGGCGTTCTGGGTGAAGGTCAGGCGTGCGGCCAGCTCGTCGTCGTCGAGGGCCAGGAAGCCGCCGACCACGTCGCTGTGCCCACCGAGGTACTTGGTGGCCGAGTGCACGACGATGTCGGCGCCGAGCGATAGCGGCTGTTGCAGGAACGGTGTGGCGAACGTGTTGTCGACGCACACCAATGCGCCTCGGGTGTGTGCGATCTCGCAGATCTCTTCGATGTCGAAGCAACGCAGCAGTGGGTTGGTCGGGGTTTCCAGCCACACCAATCGTGTGTCATCGGGCCACTCGAGGCTGAGACGATCGGTGTCGATCAAGTCGACAGCGGTCCACTCCAACTCGGTGTGCACTTTGTCGATCAGCCTGAACGTGCCGCCGTAGGCATCGTTGCCCAGCAGTACCCGGTCGCCTGCACTCAGCAGGCGGAGTACGTTGTCTTCGGCGGCCAATCCGCTGGCAAATGCCAGGCCGTGCTGGCCGCCCTCCAACGAAGCGACACATGCTTCGAGCGCGGCGCGCGTTGGGTTGCCGCTGCGCGAGTATTCGAATCCCTTGTGGCCGCCGACGCCGTCTTGGGCGAACGTCGTGCTGAGCGTGATCGGGGTGACGACGGCTCCGGTGACGGGGTCGGGGTCTTGGCCGGTGTGCACGGCTCGGGTCTCGAAGCCCCAGGATGATTGTTCTTCGAACTCACCCACGTGGATCACCCATTTGCAACGACCTCGAAGTACGTCAAGAGATCGGTTCGAGTCAGCACGCTCAGCGGACGCCCGCCCGACAGCACCAGCAGCGCCGGCGACTTGTCGAGCATCGCCACTGCCAACGCCACCTTCTGGCCGACGCCGATGGTCGGCAGCTTCGGGCTCATCACTTTCTCGACGGGTGTGTCCATGATCGACGGGTCTTGGTAGACCGACTCCATCAGGTCGAGTTCATCGACCGAGCCCGACACCTCGGCGTTGGCGAACGGCGGCGTGTTCTTGCACACCGGCAGTTGGCTGACTCCGTTGGCGCGCATCACCTCGATCGTCTGGCGCACCGTGTCGCTCGGGTTGACGTACAACAGCGACGGTGTGTTGCCGCGGGTGTCGAGCACGGCGGCGATGCACTGATCGCATTCCTGCACGAAGCCGAAGTTGGCCATCCAGTTGTCGTCGAAGATCCGCGACAGATAGCCGCGACCGCTGTCGGGGTTGAGGACCACGACGATGTCGCCATGGTCCGCTCGTTTGGCGACCTTCAGCGCCGCAGCCACAGCCAGTCCGCCACTGCCGCCGATCAGCACGCCTTCGTCGCGGCTGACCTGACGGGCGGTCAGAAAGCTTGCCTCGTCGCTGATCGGGATGATCTCGTCGTACAGCGAGGCATCCCATGCCGCCGGGTAGAAGTCCTCGCCCACGCCCTCCACCAAATACGGCCGACCCGACCCACCGGAGAACACCGACATCTCCGGGTCGGCAGCGATCACCTTGATGTTCGGATTCTGTTGCTTGAGGAATCGGGCGGTGCCGGTGATCGTGCCGCATGTGCCGGCGCCGGCCACGAAGTGGGTGATTCGTCCGCCGGTCTGTTCCCACAACTCGGGCCCGGTGGTCTTCTCGTGGGCGAGGGGGTTGTTGGGGTTGGCGTACTGGTTGGGACGGAACGCCTTGCGTTCGCTGGTGATTCGCTCGGCCACCTTGTAGTAGCTCTGCGGGTCTTCCGGCGGCACGGCCACCGGGCAGACGACCACCTCGGCGCCGTAGGCGCGTAGCAGCGTGATCTTCTCCGGCCCGTTCTTGTCGGTCATCACGAACACGCACTTGTAGCCGCGCTGCGCGGCGACGATGGCCAGCCCCACACCGGTGTTGCCACTGGTTGGTTCGACGATGGTGTCGCCGGGCTTCAACAGCCCATCGCGCTCTGCGGCCAGGATCATCTCCATCGCCGGCCGATCCTTCGATGAACCACCGGGGTTCGTCGTCTCCATCTTCATCGCCAGCACGCACTCGATGCCGTGGATCTCGCTGGTGCGCTTCAGCCGAACCAACGGCGTGTTGCCGACCAGGTCCAACACGCTGTCGGCGATGGAGGTTCCGTGCAACCTCGCGTCGGCCGAATCGTCACCCCAAGGCATGCGCGCAAGCGTACCCGTCGCCTTCGAGACTTCGATCCGGCCGGCGCCCGGTCGACACCCGGTCGACACCCGGTCGACACCCGGTCGACACCCGGTCGACACCCGGTCGACACCCGGTCGACACCCGGTCGACACCCGGT
>JAYTZE010000402.1:0-1561 GCA_043742385.1 Ilumatobacteraceae bacterium | reverse complement strand
TGGGAGAGCGACCATACCGAAGCCGGGCTCACCGCGTCGCTGGAGAAGGTGCAGCAGCTCGATTTCCCGAATGCGATCGCTGATTGTGCGACGGCAGTTGCTCACCTTCGCGCTCAGCCAGGGATCACCACCGCACCAGCGGTGGTGGGATTCTGCCTCGGCGGCACAGTGGCTTGGGGCGTTGCTGCCAACGCTGAGCCCAGTTGTTGCGTCAGCTACTACGGGTCCGGTGTGCCGTCGATGATCGGCATGATCGACCAGGTGTCGTGTCCGACGCTGTTTCACTTTGGCAACAACGACCCGTACATTCCCAATGAGGGCGTCGACACGGTCGGCGCAGCGCTTGCCGGTCGACCAGCCTTCTTGTTGAACGTCGAGAACGCCGGTCACGCTTTCGACAATCACGAGAGTGCGATGTTCTACAACGAGGGAGCGGCGAACGCAGCCTGGGCCAAGACGATGGCGTTCCTGGCAACCAACCTTCCGGCGTGAGAGCACTCGTCCGCCGACCCGGCCCTCGGCTGCCGGAAGGTTTGCTGACGCACTTCCGACGCTCGTATGTCGACGTCGATGTCGCCACGCAACAGTGGCGTGGATACGTCGATGCGCTCGAGCGTCACGGATGGGAGATCATCGAGGTACCCCCAGCCGACGATTGCGCCGACGCGGTGTTCATCGAAGACACGATCGTGATGTTCGACGATCTCGCCGTGATCTCGCTGCCTGGCGCTCCCACACGCCAGCCCGAGACGATTGCCGTTGCCGAGACCATTGCCCGCCTCGGGATTCAGTCGGCCAGGATCGAGTACCCCGGAACCCTTGATGGCGGCGATGTCCTGAAGGTCGGCAGCACGGTGTATGTCGGACTGGGCGGAAGGACCAACCCCGACGGCATCGCCCAACTGGCGGCGCACCTGCGACCGAAGGGCGCGACGGTCGTGACCGTTCCGGTCACGAAGGTGCTCCATTTGAAGTCGGCAATCACAGCGCTCCCCGACGGCACCATCGTCGGCTGGCCCGATGCGGTCGACGAGGACGCGATGTTCCCGAAGTTCCTGGCGACGCCGGAGGAATCCGGCGCGCACGTCGTGCTGCTCGACAACGACCACGTGTTGATGGCCGCTGACTGCCCGCGATCCGCCGAGCTGTACCGGTCGATGGGATACCAACCGGTCGAGGTCGACATCGGCGAGTTCCAAAAGCTCGAAGGGTGCGTCACCTGTCTCAGCGTGCGCATACGCGCGTAGGTGACGCCAGGCCGTGGCGAATCACACCGAGGTACCGCCCGAGATCGTCGCCAAGATCCGATCGACGTGCATCGCCCTACCCGAAGCCCTCGAGGAGCAAGCATGGGTCGGAACCCGCTGGCGGATCCGGAGGCAGACATTCGCGCACGTTGTCGCGATCGATGCAGGGTGGCCACCGGCCTACGCAAAGGCCGCTGGCTCCGACGGACCACTCGTGGTGCTGACGTTCCAATCGTCGGGTCAAGAACTCGACGCACTGACCAACCTCGGACATCCATTCTTCCGGCCCCCGTGGCGTCCTGGCATCGTCGGCA
>JAYTZE010000401.1:0-1562 GCA_043742385.1 Ilumatobacteraceae bacterium | reverse complement strand
CACCCGAACCCAAGCGCGTGCGCGACGCCGTGCAGAACGATCTCGATCTGCTGTTCCTGATTCTCGGCGGCGTGTCGCTCCTCGTCGGCGCGATCGGTATCGCCAACGTCACTCTCGTGTCAGTCATCGAACGCACTGGTGAGATCGGTCTGCGTCGTGCTCTCGGTGCATCACGTCGACACATCGGGCAGCAGTTCTTGCTCGAGAGCACCACTGTTGGTTTCGTCGGCGGGGTTCTCGGTGCGAGCCTCGGCGCCCTCGTCGTTGTCGTCGTCAGCGCCTACCAACAATGGACTCCGGTGCTCGATCCGCTCGCCCCGTTTCTCGCACCTGTCGTCGGAGGTCTCACCGGCCTCGTCTCCGGCACCTATCCCGCGCTGCGTGCGACGCGACTCGAGCCCGTCGAAGCGTTGCGCTCAGGAACGTGACGAGCGCTGCGCGAAGCACGTTGGTGGACGCTGCCGATTCCGGTCGATGAAGAGGTCCTTGGGCCCTAGCCACGCCCGGCTGAATCCATGAGTCTCACAGTGTGCGACTGGAGATCACGCGTCGGGCCGAGTTGGCAATTCGGGCGTTGGCATTGCTGGGGCAGTCGTCCGGGCGCGTGAAGGCGTCGGTTCTAGCCGAAGGGTTGCAGACCACGGTCTCGTTCGTGCCCCAGGTGCTCGGTCCGTTGGTGCGGGCCGGTTGGGTGCAATCCGATCCCGGGCCGACTGGCGGCTATCGGTGCCGGGTCCCGCTGAGCAAGCTCAGTGTGCTGCAGGTGATCGAAGCTGTGGATGGGGCGACCGATATCGGTCGCTGCGTGGTTGCTGATCGGCCGTGCCAGGCCGCTGATCCGTGTGTGTTGCACGTGGCGTGGGCTCAGGCGCGAACCGAACTTGTCGGGGTGTTGCAGTCGACGCCGATGTCGGGTGTCGAATCGGCGGTGTTGTGATGTCGGCGACTCAGGCGGACCGCGTTGTAGGCGAGCGCGCTAGCTGGCGAGCGGTAGCCGTCCCGAGCGAACACGGTGGCTGGGGGTTGACCTTGGAGCCGGTGTTGCTCGGTCTGGTCGTTGCATGGTCGGGTGGGGGTGTGGCGTTGGGGGTGGCGGCGTTCACCGCGTTCTTGGTGCGGACGCCACTCAAGTTGGTGGCGGTCGACCTTCGACGCGGGCGCTGGCTCGACCGATCTCGCCTGGCACTTCGGATCGCGATCGTGGAGCTGATCGTGCTCGCGTTGACCGTGGCTCTGACGGTCGCGCTGGCGGGTTGGTCATGGATGACCCCAATGGTTGTTGCGGGTCCACTGGTCGTCATCGAGTTGTCCTTCGATGTCCGCAGCCGAGGCCGAAGGTTGATGCCAGAACTATGTGGTGCCGTCGGTATCACTGCGGTTGCGGCGTCGATCGCTCTCGCAGCAGGGCGCAGCAGCGCGCTGGCCTCGGGCGTCTGGTTCGTGTTGGCCGCTCGCGCTGTCGGTGCGATCCCGTTCGTTCGGGTTCAGATCATGCGCCTGCGCCACGGTCAGGGGCCGGTGTGGCAGAGCGATCTGGCGCAGGGTGTGAGCGTGGCGGTCGC
>JAYTZE010000400.1:0-1564 GCA_043742385.1 Ilumatobacteraceae bacterium | reverse complement strand
GGTGAAGCGAGCCTCGTTCTCCAGCACGTTTCCGCAGAGATCCTCGCGTTCGAGGATGTCGAGATTGGCATTGGCGACGGCGCAACACACCGGATGCGCACCAAACGTCTGACCATGCAGAAAGGGGTTCAGGTCTTGGACAAAGGGTTCCGCAATGCGATCGGAAACCATCACTCCGCCGAGCGGGGCATATCCCGACGTGATCCCTTTGGCGAACGTGATGAGGTCGGGCTGATAGCCGTACCGATCCGAACCAAACATATGCCCGAGCCGACCGAACGCGCAGATCACCTCGTCGCTGACCAACAGCACGCCGTACCGATCGCAGATCTCGCGGATGCGCGCCCAATACCCGTCGGGTGGTGCGAAGGCGCCGCCCGTGTTCTGCAACGGTTCCATGAACACCGCCGCGACCGAATCGGGGCCCTCCATCTCGATCCGCATGGCAACGTCGTCAGCGCAGCGCAACGTGCATGCATCGAGGTGCCGGCAGTCGTGGCAGCGATAGCGGTAGGGGGTTTGCACCTTGATCGCGCCCGGCATCAGCGGCTCGAATGGGGTCTTGATCGACGGGACGCCCGTCAGGCTGAGCGCGCCGATGGACGTGCCGTGATAGGCCAGCGTGCGGGAGATGACCTTCGTTCGTGCCGGCTGCCCGATCAGCTTGAAGTATTGCCTCGAGAGTTTGATGGCGGTGTCGATGGCCTCGCCGCCCGACGGTGTCAGGAAGACCCGGTTGAGGTCACCGGGGGCCAGCGCCGCAAGTCGTGTTGCCAGTTCGATCGCCGGCTCGTGGGCAAACGACCAAACCGGGAAGTACCCCAGCGTCTCGGCCTGCCGCGCCGCTGCCTGGCCGAGTTCGGCGCGACCATGACCGACTTGCACCGTGAACAACCCGGAAAGCCCGTCGAGGTACCGCTTACCGTGCTGGTCCCACACATAGCAGCCCTCGCCGCGAGCCATGATCGGAACCTCTGAATCCGTGTAGGCCCCGAGTCGCGTGAAGTGCATCCACAGGTGCCGCTTGGCGCGGTCTGACAGGTCGGACATAGCCGGGCCAGGCTACGACACGGGATCGGTCAGCGATCCCCCTGCCCACCACCGCTCGAAGCGCGCCTTGCTGGCGATCGCAACCGGCTCGACGAGATAGCCCGATGGGGAGCGCACATAGCTGAAACGCCCGTAGCCCTCGTCGGGCGATGCTGCGGCGAGTTCCAGCGTGTACCCGCCGGCCAGCATTGCTGCAGTATCGACGCCGACATCGTCGGACCAATAGCCGAAATGATGTGCGCCCGGCACATCGTGGCCGTCCCATATGGATCCGGCCGGCCCCTGCAACAGTTCGAGGTGCACGGGACCTTCGACGGAATACGTGAGTGCGAGCTGCAATTCGGTTTGGCCGGAGCCGGGCAGCCACACCGACATCGGGCGATCCTGCACTGATGCCCACGTGACACCGGCATGCTTGCCGATGTCAGCCATCGCCGCCTCGATGTCCGTCACTCGAATGCCGACGTGGAAGAACCGTGAATGATCGAGCATCGTCGCACCATATCCGTCGCAC
>JAYTZE010000399.1:0-3337 GCA_043742385.1 Ilumatobacteraceae bacterium | reverse complement strand
GATACACCAGTTCCCAGCAGATGAACTTGGTGCGATCGACACCGATCGGGATCGGCTGAAACACCTGGATGTGCTCGGGATTGTTGTTGAAGACCGTGTTGGGAAAGATCACGTAGTGGCAGATCGAGAACTGCTGATGATCGGCAGTTTCGGCAAGTGCATCGCGGTGCTGATGGCGCGGCACGAACATCATCGAGTTCGGACCCGTCAACACGAACTGGGTGTCGCGTGCCGACTTGGTGAATTCTCCTGGCACGTGGTGCAGTTCGGTGGCGTGGTACACCTCGTTGAACCCGTCGACGATGGCCTTGTAGTTAGTGGGAACCTCGGCGATCCACTTCTCGTGTAGCACCATGTCTTGCGTGCGGAACATGCCGAGATCCTCGATGATGTCGCGACCGATCCACTCCTGCAGCGGCGGCGCCTCGTCGGGGCCGGCCAGGTTCATCCACACGAACCCACCCCACTCCTCGACAGCGACCTTCGGCGACCGCAGCCCGTCGAGCAGCGCCGGATCGAAGTCCTCGCGCTCCGGCACTCCAACGAGGTCGCCGGTGGTGTCGTACACCCAGCCGTGCCACGGGCACGTGAACCTCCGCTGACATCCCGACGTCTCGCTGCGCGTCAATCGAGCGCCACGGTGCTGACAAACGTTGTGGAACGCGGCGAAACCACCGTCGCGTTGGCGAGTGATCACAATGACCTCGCCATGTCCCTCGTAGGTGATCCAGTCGTTCTCGTTGGGCAGCTCTGACGTGTGTCCGGCGATCATCCACGAGTTGCGGAGCGCGGTTTCGCGCTCCATCTCGTAGCGCATCGGATCGCGGTACTCGTCGGCGCTGACCGTGCCGCCAACATGTGGCTGCCGGCGCACACCCTCGCCGAAGCGGGGCGGTGCATCTCCACGGGACGGTCGATAGACCATGTCGGCTCCCTTTCTCTGGGGCAACCACTTCTCTCGGGCAACCTCGAACTTACTTTGACTTCCAAGGATATTAGTCCGGAACGGACCGAGGCCGAAAAGTGGTCAGTCCGTTCGGCCGGCTTCGCTGAGCATCGCCGGTGCGGCGCTGGCGAATCGAGCCGAGCCACCATTGACGCTGCGCCCGGCGTCGACCACCAACGTGTGGCCACTGACCAGCCGGGCCTCGTCACTGGCGAGGTACAACGCGGCGTTGGCGATGTCCATCGGGTCGCTGGCGATCCCCAACCCATTGGTGCTCCTGGCATGCTCGGCGACCGCAGCCAGATTGGTGGGGTCGCCCATCAGCGAAGCGGCCGTCAGCGCCGTGGGGATCGTGCCGGGAGCGATGGTGTTGACCCTGATGCCATGCTGGTTGAGCTCACTGGCCGCTGACTTCGTCAACCCGATGACCGCATGTTTGGCGGCGGTATAGCCGTGCGGACCGAGTCCGCCAATGACCCCGGCGATGCTCGTGGTTGACAGGATCACGCCAGATCGAACCGGGATCATGACCCGTGCGGCGTGTTTGGTGCCGTAGAAGACGGAGTGCAGCAGCACGTCGATCGTGCGACACCACGCATCCGCCGTCGTATCGGCGATCGGCCCCACGGCTCCGACGACGCCGGCGTTGTTGAACATGCAGTCGAGCCGACCCCAAGTCGCAATTGCAAGCTCGACTGCGGCCGCGACCTGAGCTTCGTCGGTGACATCAGTGACAATGAATCGCGCGGCACCGCCCAATCGATCGGCAACTGCCTGACCCGCCTCGACCTGCACGTCGGATACGACCACGCACGCACCCTCTTCGACGAAACGAATCGCCGTAGCTTCACCGATGCCGCTGGCCGCGCCCGTGATGACGGCGATCTTGCCCTCAAGTCGTGACCCCATGGTTGCCTCCTTGCGCACGTGCGAGACTCGGCGCGTGTCATCCGACCGTAGCGCCCAGGATCTCGGCGTCGACGATTTGGTGATGAGCCATTTCACGCTCGCCCGCCACTACCCCATCCAAGACCGCATCGCCGCCGCCGCCGCTGCTGGCATCGCCGGCATCGGCCTGTACGTGGGCGATTGGGAGCGACAGGTGGCCGAGGGAATGACGATGTCGCGTCTGCACGGCCTACTGGATCAGCATGGCGTGGTCTTGGCTGAGATCGAGGCCATCCAGATCTGGGAGACCGACGGTGCATCCGGTGAGCGCACGCAGCGCTTCCTCGACCTCGCCTGGCAACTTGGCGCTCACTTCGGCAGCCGCTACCTGCAAGTTGTCGGACCGTTCGACCAGCCACTTGACATCGCGATCGAACGGTTCAGATCCGTCTGTGACCGAGCCGCTGACTATGGGATGAAGGTCGGTCTCGAGTTCCTACCGTTCACGAACGTGCGCACCGCCACCGACGCCATGGCCATCGTCGGCGCAGCGGATCGAGCCAATGGCGGCGTGTGCATCGACATCTGGCATCACCGTCGCGGTGCAAATGACGGTTCGTTGATCGAGGCGATTCCCGTCGACAAGGTGATGGCCGTCCAGATCAACGACGGCCCGACGAGGCCCCAACTCGACGACTACAAGAACGACTGCCTGCTCAATCGCGTCGCACCCGGCGACGGCGAGATGGATGTCGTCGAGTTCGTCACCATGCTGCTCAGGATGGGTACGACAGCCCCGTGGTCACTCGAAGTCTGTCAACAAGGTGCAGCGGTTGGTGCAGATCATGTACGCCATTGCGCGGATCAAATGCGAGCCGTGTTGGCCGAGGCACACCGCTTGAATGGAGCTGACTGAACGTGCAAGTCAGGCTTGGAGTGCCTGTGCAGATTGCGTACGCCGTCGACGATGTCGAGACGGCCGCCGCGACATTCGCGCACCGGTTCGGGGCCGGGCCGTTCTTCATCCGCCATCACCCACCGTTCGACGCCACGCACGACGGTAGACCGGCAGTCTTCAACCACTCCTCCGCATACGGTCAGTGGGGCGACATCCAGGTTGAACTGGTGCAACTCGGCGAGTGCAACCCGGCGTCCTTGCTCCGCAGCATTCGCATCCCATCTGGCCTTCATCACATGGCCCACTTCGTCGAATCGCTACCGGCCGAACAAGCCAGGCTGGAAGCGCTGGGGATGCCGTGCGTGATGCACGCGACGACGCCCAGCGGACTGCAGTTCGCCTTCCACGATGGACGCGCCGAGCTGGGTTACCTGGTCGAACTCTACGAGCCCGCCGACAGCGTGCTGCGCCTGTACCGCGACGTCCGCGAGGCCGCCGTTGGCTGGGACGGTCACGACCCGGTTCGCGCCGGCTCAACGCCAGTGGAGTGTTTCAGGCCCGCCCGGGGTGGCTCGAAGCACTCCACTTCGTAGCCGCAAGCACGG
>JAYTZE010000398.1:0-1565 GCA_043742385.1 Ilumatobacteraceae bacterium | reverse complement strand
GCTCGACCTATCTGCCGGCCCACGGTCGTGGCGCGGTTCCCGCATTGCACGAGTTGGCGCCGGCGTTGATCGGCGCTGACCCAACCAACCTCGGCGATGTCAACCGACGCATGCGTGAAGCGCTCATGGGCCACAACTACGCCAAAAGCCCGCTCGACGTCGCCTGCTGGGACGTGTATGGCAAAGCGGTCGGTCGGCCAGTGGTCGATCTGATCGGCGGCCGGTTGGCCGACGATATGCCGCTGTACAAAGCGGTGCCGCTTGGTGATGCCGAGTCGATGGTGGCCTTCACGCTCGAGCAGCGCAGTCATGGCATCCACCACTTTCAGCTGAAGGTCGGCAACGACCCTCGTGCCGACGCGTATGCCAGTCTTGCGGTAGTCGAGGCGACCGACGACGACGATCTGATTCTTGCCGATGCCAACGGCGGATGGCGACGACAAGATGCGGTGGTTGCGGCACGAATCATGGACGGCGCCGAGCGGCTGTATCTCGAACAGCCGTGCCCGACGCTGGCCGAGTGTCTCCTTCTACGGCGCAACACGACCATTCCGTTCGTACTCGACGAAGTGATCACCGATGTCGCCGCGCTGGTCGAGGCTGCGCAAGCCGGGGGTATGGAGGCGATCAATCTCAAACTCAATCGCGTCGGGGGCCTGACCAACGCCAAGCTTGTACGCGACGTCGCAGTAGAACTCGGCATTCGTCTGACCATCGAAGACAGTTGGGGTGGCGATCTCACGTCGGCCGCTGTCAGCCACCTGGGGGCCAGCACTCCCCCGCACGCACTGTTCGCCGTGTCGTTCATGAATGACTGGACCGACAACCACCTCGCCGGGTACCAGCCGCGGTCCGTCGACGGTCGTGGATCTGCACCCACCACCCCCGGCCTCGGAATCACCGTCGACCCCACCGTGCTCGGCCCCCCGGTCGCGACCTGGTCGTAACGCGGCCGAGCCTCATCGGGCGCGACAGTACGCCTGAGATGGCCACAACCGCGCCCGACGGGGCTGTTAGACGATGTTGTGCTCCGGGCGTGTCTCGTGCGCGAAGCGTTCGACATCGAAACCGCTGACGTCGACGGGTGGGGTGTGCCCAAGCACGAGGTCGCGCAACACTTCGCCAACCGCTGGGCCCAACAGGAAGCCATGCCCGGAGAACCCGGTTGCGTACAAGAAGCGCGACACGTTGGCGGCTTCGCCGATCAGTGCGTTGTGATCTGGCGTGGTCTCGTAGAAGCCGTGCCATCCACCCGCGATTCCGACATCGAGCAAGGCGGGCGCGCGATGGGCGACGACTTCGCCGACCACCTCGAGCCAGTTGGCACGCATCGGCGCGTCGAACCCCGCAGGCTGATCGGCATCGGCCATTCCGAACAACAGCCCCGGTCCTTCGGAATGGAAGTAGAAACCGGTCGTGAAGTCGATGGTCATTGGCACACGGTCAGGCCGTTGCGGCATCGGCTCGGTGAACCAGATCGGACGGGCAACAGGTTGCACGGGAAGGTCGACACCTGCCATGGCGGCAACACCGCGTGACCACGGGCCAGCCACGCAGATCACGGT
>JAYTZE010000397.1:0-1565 GCA_043742385.1 Ilumatobacteraceae bacterium | reverse complement strand
CAAAAGCTTCCTCAGCCAGGCGGCGAGGCGGCGGAAGTTGTAGCCGACGGCGGCGAGCACGGCGTTGGCTGCGTCGCCGTGGCTGCCGATCAGATAGTTGCGGTCCATTCGGTGGTCGTTTTTCATATGACCGATGACCGGCTCGACGGCGGCGCGGCGTCGGAGTTCGCGTTTGATCGCTTTGGTCACGCCGCGCTTCTGCTCGGTGATGTAGACTCGCATGTCGTAAGGCGCCGGTGCGCCGTGGCCGCGATAGCCCTTGTCGGCGATGATGCGCTTGATCTCGTTGCCAATGATATTCTGCACGTGCGGGATCACCGTCGACAGCGTGTGCCCGTCGTAAGGATTGCCCGGCAGCGCCTTGGCGGCGAGCACGAACTGGCCGCCGCGCGAGCGAGCGACCGTGGTGGCGACCGAGACTTTGACGCCGAACTCATAGGGTTTGTGCGCCTTGCCTTTGCCGATGCATTCGACCTCGGGCGCATGGATCGAATAGACCTTCGGGCCCCGCTGGCCGCGCTTTTGCGCATGCACGCGCCCCGCCAGGAAGAGCTTGGGTCGGAAGATCGTCTCCAGCGACGGTGATGTTCGCACCTGGCGCTCGACGTCTCGGATCACGCGACCCAGGATTGTCCTGAGGCGGCGCAGCTCGCGGCGGGCGCGGTTCCACTGTTTGGCGTGGGCGTAGCGTTGATATTTGATCAGCGCCAACTTGCCGACCCTGGGGTAGCCCTGACGCAGCACGAGCCCGTGCGTTTTGGCGAACTTGACCAGCATCACGCGCGCCCGGTTCAACATTTTGGCGTCGGTCGGGAAGGTGATCGCCTTCTCCTGCACGGTGGTATCGACGATGACCTTCGACAGATCTTTCACCTCGATCGCCTCGGTCTTGACCGCCACCGCCAAGCTCTCCTGAAGTAGCACCTCGAGCCGTTCCTCACCCATGCGCTGGCGCCATCTCGTCATCGACGAGGCATCGAACGGCGCTTTGTGGCGAAAGTGCTCCTCGCCGCAGAAGTGCTGAAAATAAGGGTTCTCGACCCAGCGCGCCACCAGCTCCTCGTCCGACAGATTGAACGTGTGCTTGAGGATCGCCAGGCCCACCATCAGCCGTGTCGGCAGCGGCGGCTGGCCGGGACCATCCGAATAGACCTCACCCAACCTGTCGCCGATTACCCGCCAGTCGACCAGTCCGCCCAGGCGCACCAACTCGTGGCGCATGTCGATGATCTGGTCGAGCCTCGACCGGAACAGATCGTCTTGGCCCTTCGACTGCTCGCGTGGCCGCATCCAAACCTCCCTCGGCATGTGTCGCCGAAGGAATCACGGTTCGCCCAAACAGGGAATCCACCATCGCGATTTGCAAGAAAAACGATGGGCAACCGTGGAAATCTTGCAACGCACGGCGGCCGATCCTGGCCATTCAGAACGACAGATCAAAAGGTTGCGAGTTCTTCACGGACGACTATTCCGCGGCTTCAGCGAGGCGTTCTTCCTCACGCTCGTCGCCAATGGCCTCGATCGTACCGTCCGCATGCAGCCGAATTATCTGGCCATGCTGGATG
>JAYTZE010000396.1:0-1565 GCA_043742385.1 Ilumatobacteraceae bacterium | reverse complement strand
CGACTGGCTCGCGGAGCGATTCGAGGAACAGCGCCCGTGTATCGCTCGACATGTTGCGCTCGCGCACGTCACGGCGTGTGCACCAGGTCGGGAAACTTCATCGCGTCCTGCACGCAGAACACCGGGATGTTGTTGCCCACGAGATCCCAGTTGCCTTCCTGCGTGTAGAACTTGACGGCGAAGCCGCGCACGTCGCGAGCCAGGTCGGCCGAGCCCTTGTTGCCGACCACGGTGGAAAACCGGACGAACACGGGTGTCCGCTCGCCAGGGCGCTGGAACAGATCGGCCCTCGTCAGGTCTGACAGCGACTCGAACGGTTCGAAGAAGCCACGTGCGCCATATCCGCGGGCATGCACCACGCGCTCGGGAATCCGCTCGTGATCGAAGTGGAACACCTTCTCGCGCAGGACGATGTCGTTGAGCAATGTCGGGCCGTGTTCGCCGACCTTCAACGAGTTTTGGTCATCGGCAATCGGTACGCCTTGAGCGGTCGTCAGCTGCGCCTCTCGCGGGCCACGTCGCTGGTGGGTCTCGCCGCCGGAACCGACGTCATACGCGTCGGATCGGCGAGGATTCACAGGCGGCTTGGATGGCATGGCGGGCACCTTTCGACGGCGGAGGGCGGACCGTACCCGGAGCCACATGTGTCCAAACAGAGGTGTTGTCACCCATACGGATGATCGTTTTGGTCAAATGGCTCGCATTCGATTGTTGCGGGCATTGTGTTCGACTTCAGCGAGGTCGAGCGCCTCGAGAACTGGTGGCACGTAGTTGCCGAACCGACCACGCAAGCCTCTCTTGAAGCCGTACCAACCACCGACGGGGTTGCGGGGCGATCGTCCCCACGCTTCGACCGTTCCGTCATGAGCCGGCTTTTGCTCGTCGGCGTTGCCGAGCATCATCCAGTCGCCATGTTCGGTCAGCATGGTATGGAGGTCCTCGATACACGACAAGTGGTACCGCAACTGGGTCTTGCCGACCTGAACCACCAAGGCCGGAGGCGTGGCATCGGGATCTCGGTACGCCTCGAAGGCACTGTTTCCCGGTGGTGTCGTCAGCTGCCACGGGTCGGATGGGATGCCTGTGCCTCGCACGTCATCGGTTGTCATGGCCGCACAGTGGCATCGCTAACCTGACATCTACTGTCATATTCGATGCAATACTTTGTCGATGCGTGCCGCGCGCGTATTGAACATGCTGTTCCTCACTCCGCCCACTGGCTTCGATCTCACCGAGTTCTGGACGGTGTACGCCTCGTCACCCGATGAGTCCGATCTGCGGCTCAGCTCAACCTGAACTCCTCGGGACCGGGTGAGCAGCTCGAAGTAGTGCAACACCCATCCCAGCAAACCCGAGGTCGCGAACGCCGGCGCCGATCAGCTGCACGCCCTCAGGCAACGTTTGAGTCGACGCTACGAGGATGACCCCGGCGATCAAGGTCACAGCCGTCCAGTACGGAAGTTGTCGAGCACGGAGCACCGCGTAGCCGAAGCCAACTCCCCCAAAGACCATCACAACGCCGTGAACGGTCATCGCCGGCCCCAGTTCGTCGGTGAGGGCGCGGT
>JAYTZE010000395.1:0-3339 GCA_043742385.1 Ilumatobacteraceae bacterium | reverse complement strand
ATCGCGATCAACATGGTGCTGACCGAGAACACGGCGACGCTGACCGGCCCGAGGCCGCTGGAGAACATGTGGTGGGCCCATACACCCCAACCAACGACGCCGATGGCCGCGCCCGAGAACACCACGAACTTGTACCCGAACAATGGCTTGCGACTGAACACCGGCAGCACCTCGCTGACGATGCCGAAGCTGGGCAAGATCAAGATGTACACCTCGGGGTGACCGAAAATCCAAAACAGGTGTTGCCACAGCAAGGGATCCGCGCCGGCGTCGACATTGAAGAACTGGGCTCCGAAGTTGCGTTGGAACATGAGCAGGAACAACGCAACGGTGATGACCGGGATGGCGAAAACCAAGAGGAACTGCACGACCAGGATCATCCACGTGAAGATCGGCATCTTCATCAGGCTCATACCCGGGGCGCGCATGTTGAGAACGGTCACGATCAGGTTGATCGCGCCCGTGAGTGAGGCGATGCCGGTGATCTGCAGACCGAGCGACCAGAAATCGACACCGTGGCTCGGCGAGAACAACGCATTGGCGTTGGGCTGATACATGAACCAGCCGCCGTCGGCGGCACCGCCGAGGAACCACGAGGTGTTCAAGAAGATGCCGCCGAACAAGAAGCACCAAAAGCCGAATGCGTTGAGGCGTGGGAAAGCGACATCGCGCGCGCCGATTTGCAGCGGCACGAAGTAGTTGGCCCACCCTGCCGCCATGGGCATGACGAACAGGAACACCATGGTCGTGGCGTGCATGGTGAACATCTGGTTGTACAGGCTGGCGCTGAGCACGGTGTTGTCGGGTGCCGCCAGTTGCGTTCGGATGAGCAGTGCCTCGATGCCGCCGACGATGAAGAAGAACATCGCCGAGACGCCGTACATCAGGCCGATCTTCTTGTGGTCGACCGTGAACAACCACGACCGCCAGCCGGTGGTGGTGACCGGGCGCCGGTACACGCCGTATGCCGAGGCTGGGGTGACGAACTGCGGGGATGCACCGCCTGCAATGGCGGGAACTGCGGAGGGTCGTTCGACGATGGCCATCTGGGATCTTCCTTACTTCCGCTCGAGCAGGTAGGCGACGATCTCGTCGATCTGATCGTCGGTGAGATTGAGATTGGGCATGCCGCGGTACTTTCCACCGTTCTCGGTCTTTTCTTCCTCACTGGAATACATCGGCTTCTTCGCCGGAGCGTTGCGGATCCACTCGCGCAGCTCGGCCTCGTTGAAGCAACCAGGCGTGACGCCCTGCAGGTACAACGCACCGAACTCTTCGGGCTTCGCATCGCGCAAGGTCTCGCGGCATTCGTCGGTGAGCAGATCCCACGTTGCTCCAGCGAATGTGGTGCGAGTCATCAGGTTCGTCAGGTTGGGCGCATTGCCGGCGACAACGTAGAGGTCGGGGAAGGCGATGACCGGCTTCGCCGAGTTGGTGCCGTCGGCGTTCTCTTCCATCAACCCGTTGACCTGGTGACAACGCGAACACTGGGCGCGGTACGTATCTTCGCCTCGCAGGGCGAGATCGTCGGTCGGCTTGGGGGCGGGTTCCAACTGGTTGGCCACCCACGTCGCGAAGTCATCGGCGTCGAGGCCAACAGCATCCATCCGCATTCGGGCGTGGCTGAGGCCACAGAACTCGGTGCACTGACCGGCATAGATGCCGGGGCGGTCGGCCTGCATTCGCAGCGGATGAATTCGACCCGGCACGGCATCGCGCTTGCCGTTGAGCTTAGGAATCCAATACGAGTGGATGACATCGTTGCTGGTGATCCGCAACAACACATTGACCTTGGTCGGCATCACCAGTTCGCCGCTGGTGACCAGCGGCTCGGCGATGTCCACACCGCCGCAGTTCTGCACCGGGTACTCGTACTCCCACCACCACTGCTGACCGGTGACGTTGATGACGCACTGCGTGTCGTCTGACTTCGCCAGCGAGAAGACGGTGCTGACCGTAGGAATGCCGACACCGATCAAGATCAATGCCGGAAGAATGGTCAGAACGATCTCGAGGGCCGGCTTGCCGTGCGTCTGCTCAGGCATCTCCTGACCGCGATCGCGGTAGCGAATGACGACGAAGATGATGACGGCAAAGACGATGACACCGACGATGCCCGCGACCAGGAACACTGGCCATTGCAGGTTCTGGATGTCTTGCGCGTTCTCGCCGGCGGGCTTCCACGTGTCTTGCGGAGCGTTGCTCGCGCAGCCGCCAAGCAATGCAGTTGCAGCAATGATGGCCAGGCCAATGGCCGATCGCTGTTTCACGAATCGCACGGTACTCACTCGCTGGTCGACTCCGCTCATCTCTTAGGGCACCCTGATCTCGATCGGCTCGAGGCCTTCGACTCCTGGCACGGTGAAGGTGTAGGGCTGGGTGCTGGCGATTGTCGGCTTCGGCAGTACAAATGTCAGGAACTGGCTGCCGTTCTCCGCCCGCACCAGTGTGGTGCAGACCTTCGGACGCTGCTTGACCAAGGTGCCGTTGATGTCTTCTTCGAACTCACCCATGTTGACCGTCAGGCGACGCTTCTCGGCATCACGGTTCTTGAACAGCACCTGCACGACGTTGCCGCGCGACACCGTGACCATTTTCTGGGCACCGGGGAGAGCAAGCTCGTGCGCGGTGAGCTTGTCGTCTTCGAGCACCACGGTGATGCCGATACCGGCCTTCGAGGCCACGGCCTGTGATCCGAGTTCGTCGATTTCGGCCTGATCGCCGGAACCCTCCTCTGCCAAGCCGCACGCGGCGGCATTGTCGGATTCAGTGGTCGGGTGCTCCTCGATCGGGCGCTGACCGTCGACTGCCATGACGGCGCCGGTGCTGACCAGGCCGAGCGCAGCGATCGCGCACATACCCGAGACGAGACCCTTCTTGAGGCTTGGCTTCGACGCCAACAGGAAGCCGCCGAACAACACCATCGCGCCGGCGACAACGAACACCACCGGTCCGCCGCTCTTGTCGATCCACAGCATGATGCGTGAGAACGAATAGATGATCGCGGCGAGGCCGGTTGCGGCCAGCACCGGAAACTCGAGCGGGTGCAGCATGCGCTTGCGCAGCCCGGCGTTGTAGACCGGGTCGGCAGAGGCTCGCTCGCTCCAGGCGTGCACCATCCACTCGACTGCAGCCGCAAGTAGCAGCACGACACCGGCCTTGAACACGATCGGTTTCGAGACGGTGCCGACGGCGATGGCGCCGACCGCGGCGGCCGTGAGGGCGGGCCACATGCTGCGCTCTGGCGGTGGTTGCGCAGCCGCTGACTCGGTGGTGGCGTTCTCGGACATCGCCGAGACGTTGCCGTCGTGGGCGTAGTAGTTGACGCCGAATAGGAAG
>JAYTZE010000394.1:0-1567 GCA_043742385.1 Ilumatobacteraceae bacterium | reverse complement strand
GCGTTGTCGGAGAGTTCAAGCAGGGCAAGAGCTCGCTGATCAACGCCCTGCTCGGACAGTCCGTCTGCCCTGTCGACGACGATCTGGCGACATCGGCGATCACGCTCGTGCGATGGGGTGAGCAGCCCGAGGCGGTCGTGCGCCGCAAAGCCGAGTCTGGCGCGGCCGGCGATCCGCCCACCACGGAGACGATCCCGATCGAACAAGTCGGCGACTGGGTCAGCGAAGCCGGCAATCCCGGCAACCACAAGCGAGTCGAACGGGTCGACATCGTTGTACCCAGCCCATTGCTCAAACAAGGCCTCGTGATCGTCGACACGCCAGGAATGGGCGGGCTCGGTGCCGGGCATGCTGCGGCCACGCTCAGCTTCCTGCCGTTCGCCGACGGGCTGATCTTTGTCAGCGACGCCTCGGCCGAGCTGAGTGCGCCGGAAGTCGAGTTCTTGCGGCGCGCCAGCGATCTGTGCCCGACCGTGTTGTTCGCCCAGACCAAGATCGACCTCTACCCAAACTGGCCAAGAATCATGGACCTCAACCGGGGTCACTTCCAGAAGGCCGGTTTCTCACCGCCGATGGTCGCCGTCAGCAGTGCCCTGCGGAACGAGGCGCTGCAACGAAAGGACCGGTCGCTCAACGAGTTGAGCCGTGTCCCCGATGTTGTCAAGCACCTCGGTGACGACGTCGTCGGGCCGGCCAAGGCGTCCGCGACGAGACGCTCGGTGGGCGATGTGCTGGCGATCATCGGCCAGGTTCTGGCCGGACTGCGTGCCGAGCAAGGGATCCTGGCAGATCCGGCTACGGCCGCCGAGGCGCTCGGCGCCCTCGATCAAGCCAAAGCTCGGCTCGAGTTCCTGCGCGGCCCGGCCGCCAAGTGGAACGTGTTGGTCGGTGACCAAGTGGCCGACCTGTCGAACAACGTGAACTATCGATTCCGAGGGGCGAGCCGCAACATCTCGCGCATGATGGACGAACGCATCGAAGAACTCACCAAAGGCAGCGAGTGGGACGAACTGGCGCGGTACATTCAAACTGTCGTGGCCGACGAAGTCACCAACGTGTTCGTCGACCTCGAAAAGGGCCGTAACGACATCCGTGCCGAAGTGGTCGAACTGCTTCGCGACGAGCACCTCGACCTCGCTGAACTGTCACCGATCGGAGCCAGCTTCGACGTCACCGAGATGTGGCAGGGCAAAGCGCTCGAGAAGGACGCGTCGGGTGGCAAGAAGGCGTTCACGTCCTCGATCACCACCATCCGCGGCGCGCAGGGCGGGATCTACATGTTCGGCATGCTCGGTACGTTCCTCCCGACCGCAGCCGGTGTGCTGATCGCGTCCAACCCGGTGTTGCTGGGGATCGGCGCCGTGTTCGGCGGGATGGGGCTCGCCGACGATCGCAAACGCAAGATCGCCGCCCGCCGACAGGCCGCGCGCAGCCAGGTTCGACAGTTCCTCGACGACGTGCAGTTCGAGATGGGCAATCAGATCGGCAACCTGGTTCGGGAGATCCAACGTGATCTTCGCGACGAGTTCACGGCTCGCATCACCGAACTCGTGCGCACGTACACCGA
>JAYTZE010000393.1:0-1569 GCA_043742385.1 Ilumatobacteraceae bacterium | reverse complement strand
GCGAGCGTCTGCGGGTCATCCGCAGGCAGAAGCGCCTGTCCCTTCAGGAGGTCGAAGCGACCTCCAATGAGGAGTTCAAGGCGTCGGTGCTGGGTGCATATGAACGCGGCGAGCGGGCTATCTCGGTGCCCAGGCTCGAGCGACTGGCCAAGTTCTACAACGTGCCAGTCGATCAGTTGCTGCCACGTGAAGACATCACGGCGCCGGTCGAGGGTGACTCCGCCGGTAAGAAGCTGGCAGTGGACCTGCTGAAGTTGAGCCAGCTGCGCGGCCAGCCGTTCGAGATGCTGGTTCGATTCCTGAAGATGATCCAGGTCCAGCGGCAGGACTTCAACGGCAAGGTCATCACGGTTCGTGGCGACGACACCCGGGCGATCTCGGCGATGCTCGACGTGCCGGTCGACCAGGTGGGTCAGCGTCTCGATGCGCTCGACCTGCTGTACCGTCCGATGTAGTGACTGCTCCATTCTCTGGTCGACTCTCCGAGCCGTTCGGCGTCTACATACACATCCCGTTCTGCCGGCATCGCTGCGACTACTGCGCGTTTGCCACATGGACGGATCGCGATCATGTGATCGACGACTACCTCGACGCGTTGCGCGTCGACATCGAACGCGCCGCGTTGGCTCCGGTCAGCAGCGTGTTCGTCGGGGGCGGCACCCCGACTCGTGTCCCTGCGGCTGACCTGGCGACGGTGCTGGCTGCCATCCAGTTGGCGGCCGGTGCTGAGGTCACCGTCGAGTGCAACCCCGACGACGTCACGGGGGAGATGATGCAGACCTACGCGGCTGCGGGTGTCAACCGAGTCAGCATTGGCGTGCAGTCGATGGTTCCATCGGTACTCGCCTCGCTCGGGCGTACTCATGTGCCGACGAATGTCTCGAACGCCGTCGAGGCCGTTCGGGCTGCCGGCATCCCGACCTTCAATCTCGACATCATCTACGGCGGCGCGGGCGAGAGCCTCGACGACTGGCGGGCGACGCTCGAAGGTGTGCTCGCGTTGCATCCGCCACATGTGTCTGCCTACGCATTGACGATCGAGGCCGGCACACCGCTGGCCGATGACTCGTCGCGTCATCCCGACGACGATGATCTCGCCGACAAGTATGAGTTGGCCGACGATCTACTGACGGGCGCTGGACTTGTGAACTATGAGGTCAGCAACTGGGCATTGCCGGGCCACGAATGTCGCCACAACATCCTGTACTGGCAGCAAGGCAACTACCGAGGTTTCGGTTCCGCGGCCCATTCGCATCGCGACGGCCATCGGTGGTGGAACGTGCGCACGCCCGAGCGCTACGTCGCCGCGGTACGCGACGGCGAGCCAACCGAGGCAGCGGGGGAGAACCTCGATGACGAGACGCGCCGGATCGAGGGCCTGCAATTGGCCCTGCGGATGAAGGATGGTGTGCCAACTTCGGCGCTCGATGTGGATGGACTCGATGGCCTGGTGGTGACCGATGGAGAGCATGTGCGACTGACCCGAAACGGCCGCCTGCTGGCCAATGAAGTGTCGCTGCGGTTGCGCTGACTGGTAGTCTTGCGGTCCTACACGGGCGTGTAGCTCAG
>JAYTZE010000392.1:0-6585 GCA_043742385.1 Ilumatobacteraceae bacterium | reverse complement strand
AGAGGGTGGGCGCCGCCACCGACCGGAACCTGATCTGGGTAATGCCAGCGGAGGGATGCGATGTCGCAAGTGGTGGTGGTAGTCGGCGGTGGCCCACTATCTCCGCGGGCCGTCACAGATGTACTGCCCTCTGCCACGGTGATCGCCGCTGACAGCGGGCTCGATCACGCCGTCGCAGCTGGTTTGAGACCGACCGTTTTGGTCGGCGACCTTGACAGCATCTCCGCACACGGGAAGATGTGGGCGTACGCCCATGAGCTGGAGATCGACCAGCATCCCGTCGACAAAGGAGCGACCGACACCGAGTTGGCCCTGGCTCGGGCGGCAGCCACCGAGGCCACCGACCTGCTTGTTCTCGGTGCTGCGGGTGATCGCTTCGATCACGCGCTCGGCACACTCGCCGCGCTCGGAAACCCTGCACTCGGCCGCTTCGAAACGATCCAACTGTTGCTCGACGACACCGTCGTTCACGTGATCCACTCGCGACACTCGGTCACCCTCGACCTCCCGCAGAACTCGTCGTTCTCGCTGCTGGCCCTGCACGGCCTCTGCAGAGGTGTCGAGGTGACGGGTGCCCGATGGCCGTTGAGTGACGCGACGCTCGAGTCGTGGAGCACTCGCGGGATCAGCAACGAGTCAACCGCACTTCTGTACGTCGCCGTCGCCGACGGCATTCTCACTCTGGTGGTTCCATGAAACGTCTACTCGCTGTTATCACTCTGATTGCGATCGCTGGTGGCTGCGGTTCGGACTCTGCGTCCGACCGGCCGGCGGCAATCACCTTGGTCGCCTACGACTCGTTTCCGCCGGCCGACACCAGCCTGAACACTGCGATCGATGCCTTCACCGCTTCGACGGGCATTGCCGTGAAGATCGTCATCGCCGGCGATGCAGGCACGATGGTCACCAAGGCACGGTTGACCGCCGGGAACCCAGAAGGCGACGTCATGTGGGGCGTCGACAACACGCTGCTGTCGGCCGCACTCGACGGCGACGTCTTCACCGAATACGAACCCACCGACCTGAATGCAATCGCCAATGACCTCACCGCGCTGGTACCGGGCCACGAGCTGACGCCGGTCGACTTCGGCGACGTGTGCATCAACTACGACATCGGCTGGTTCACGACCAACAATGTGACTCCGCCCGAGAGCCTCGACGACTTGCTGAAACCGGAGTACACGGATCTCCTGGTTGTCGAGAACCCGTCAACATCGTCGCCGGGTCTGGCCTTTCTGATGGCCACGATCGCCCATGCCGGCAATGACGGGTGGAAGGACTATTGGACGTCGTTGCGCGCCAATGGCGTGAAGGTCGTCGATGGCTGGACCACTGCCTACCAGGACGAATTCAGTGGCTCGGCAGGATCGACGGGGACGCGACCCCTGGTGGTCAGCTACGGATCGAGTCCGCCAGCCGAGGTGATCTTCGCCGATCCGCCACGCACCGACGCGCCGACGGCAGTGGTGGAATCGACATGCTTTCGGCAGGTCGAATTCGCGGGCGTGCTGCGGGGCACCGAACACGAGACCGAGGCTCGCAAACTGGTCGACTTCTTGATCAGCCCCTCGTTCCAGAACGAGTTGCCGCTGAACTTGTTCGTCTATCCGGCACGTACTGATGCAACGCTGCCGGTTGAGTTCACCAAGTTCGCTGCCGTCCCGGATTCCACCTTGACGATCGACCCAGCAGACATCGCCGCGAACCGGCAGCAGTGGCAGGACGAGTGGACGACCATCGTGCTGCGCTGAACCACCCGCAAGGGTGGTTCGTCGCCGTCCTCGCGACCGCTCCAGTTCTGTTCATCTCCGCGCTGTACGCATGGCCGGTGGCAACGCTGCTGTGGGAGACGTTGCCAACCCGAACGAGCGGTACCTCGCCGTTCAGAGATGTTGCAGCGATCACGTACTTCACCGCATGGCAGGCCGCGATCAGCACCGCGTTGACCCTGATCGCGGGAATGGTGCCGACGTACGTGTTGGCCCGCTACAGCTTCCGTGGACGTCGGGCGTTGATGGCGGCTACCACCGTGCCCTTCGTACTGCCGACCGTGGTCGTTGGCGCGGCCTTTCTCGCCCTGCTTCCTGAGTCATGGCATGGAACCGCACAGGCGATGATCGTGGCGCACGTGTTCTTCAACCTCGCGGTCGTTGTTCGCCTCGTTGGCTCGATGATCGCCGTGATTCCGCACGACCTGGTTGGCGCGGCTCGCACGCTCGGCGCTTCCCCCGCACGCGCCGCGCGACTGGTCATGATGCCGTTGCTGAGGCCCGCAGTGTGGTCGTCAGCGGTGGTGATCTTCCTGTTCAGCTTCACATCGTTCGGAGTCGCCAAGCTGCTCGGCGGGCCGACACATCCGACGCTCGAGGTCGAGATCGCCCGACGAGCCACGCAGCTCGGCGATGTCGGCGGTGCGGCGGCGCTGTCGGCACTGCAACTCGGCCTGCTGGGTGTGGTGATCGTGTGGTCGACGCGCCGGCAACGACGCGCCGCGCTCGAACTGCAGGGTGCCACGGCGCGACGCCGGCCGCGCGGCCAACGCGAGCGCCTGATGGTCGGCACAGTCGGCGCTGCGGTTGGCATCTTTGTGGGTGCGCCGATCGTCGCCCTCGTGAGTCGTTCGTTCAAGGTCGGCGCCGGCTGGTCGTTGTCGGCATGGACGCAGCTCGGACGAACCGAAGTGCGTCCCGGTGCTGGTCTCGGTGTCGACCCAGTGGCCTCGATCGCTGCCTCGATGCGATTTGCAGTCGTGGCCGCGCTGATTGCGACAGCGATCGGCTTCCTTGCGGCAACGGCGGTCAGCGCCTCTCCGAGAATCGGCAAGCTGCTCGACGCGGGCCTGATGCTGCCACTCGGCACATCGGCCGTCACCATCGGCCTCGGCATGCTGATCACCTTCGACACACCGCCCTTCGACTGGCGCGCTCAGTGGTGGCTCGTGCCGCTCGGCCACGCGCTCGTCGCCGTGCCCTTCGTCGTGCGCGCCATGCTCGCAGTGCTGCGAGCAATTCCGCGCGATTTGCGTGACGCCGCGGCCACATTGGGGGCAACGCCTATCCGAACGTGGTGGCAGGTCGATGCTCGCGCCCTGCGCCGACCACTGCTCGCCGGCGCCGGGTTCTCAGCGGCGATCTCCCTCGGTGAGTTCGGTGCCACCACGATATTGACCCGATCAGGCAGCGAAACGCTTCCGATCGCAATCGGGCGCCTGCTCGGAAGAGCTGGGGGCTTGCCGAGGGCCCAGGCATTCGCGATGGCAACGATCCTGCTGGTCTTGACTACAGCGATCGTGATGGCCTCCGGCATGCACGAGCGACTCGGTCCCCGTGGGCACGACGATGCTTGACGTCATCGATGTCGTCGTGCGATTCGACGAGCGCGCTGTGATCGATGGGTTGTCGTTGCATGTCGACGATGGCGAGGTCGTCGCCATACTCGGCCCGTCCGGCGCGGGCAAGAGCACGCTGCTGCGGGTGATCGCCGGGCTGTTGCGCCCGGACGCCGGCGTGATGGCACTCGATGGTGTCGACATCACCGATCGGCCAGCCCACCTCCGCAACATCGGGATGATGTTTCAAGATGAACAGTTGTTTCCGCACCTCGATGTGGCCGCCAACATTGCGTTCGGGCCCCGGATGCACCGGTGGCCGTCGGCGGCGATTGCCGGTCGTGTCGATGAACTCCTGACGATCGTCGGCCTCAGCGGTTTCGGAAGTCGACATGTCGACCGGCTCAGCGGAGGTGAGAAGAAGCGCGTTGCGCTCGCCCGCTCGTTGGCTCCGCGACCAGCCGTGTTGCTGCTCGACGAACCGCTGACCGGTCTCGACCGCGAGCTCCACGATCGACTCATCGCCGAACTGGCAGACGTGTTGCGTGTCACGGCGACCACAGCGGTCTTGGTTACGCACGACGCTGATGAGGCGGCCGCTCTGGCCACCCGCGTCGTGCAGTGGAGCGACCTGCATTGACTCAGCCGGTGTGGACGATCAGGACCGCATGGCGTGATTGGTGAGCGAGCCGGCTGGGGACCGAGCCGGTGAACTTGCGAGTTCGGCCGTTCATGCTCTTGTTGCCGACCACGATCAGGTCGGCGTCGACGGCGTCGGCGACGGCCATCAATACCGTGGCCGGCTCGCCGACCTGCGGATGCTCGATGACGCGGACACCGTGGCGCTTGCTGGCATCGTGGCCGATCTTTGCCGCCGTCTTCGCCGACGCATCCGACAGCGTGGCCATCACCGCCATCATCGCCTCGGGCCGCTGATGGGCGGCATCGCCGGGTGATGTCGCGGCCACAACGTGTAGTTCTGCCGCGAATGCTGCGGCCAATCGGGCAGCGTGATCAACCGCTATCAGTGAACGATCGGTTCCGTCCGTGCCCACCACGATCCTCGAATACATCGAAGGTTCCTTCTGTTGTGTCGTCATTGGAGTCGCCAGCGGCCGTTGTTGATACACACGAATGTTCGGGCACGCATCGGGTACGGTCGCCCCGATGGGTGACCAACTACGCGTCGGCTTTATCAAATCTGGGCCGATCGTCACCCATCACTCGAAGAGCCTGCGCCACAGCGCGGTCCCGGTCGAACGCAACGGCGCATCCGTCCAGGTCCAGGTCGCGGTCGCGGATGCCTGACTACGCCGTGATCGAACTGACAGCGCACGAAACTCATCCGTTGCGACTCGCAGTGCTACGCGCCGACACGCCGAGCAGGATTGTCAGCTTTGCCGAGGATGACTGGCCCGGCACCGTGCACCTCGGAGTGCGCCACGCGGGCGTCATCGTCGGAGTTTCCACGTGGATACCGCGCCAGCACCACGACGAGCCCGCAGTGCAACTTCGGGGGATGGCCACGGCGCTCCACATGCAAGGCCAAGGTGTGGGTGCGATGCTGCTCGAAACCGGCTGCGAGCGAGCACGGACGGTCACGCCCTTGGTGTGGGCCCGCGCCCGCGATGCCGCGCTGGACTTCTACGTCGGTCACGGCTTCACCGTCGAAGGCGACGGCTTCATCGACGAGCAGACCCAGAAACCCCACCACCTGATCGTGCGCCGCCTCACATAACGCCGCACCACTTCCGCTTTGGCGGTGTCGATGCGCATCAGTGAGGTGCATGACTACAACACCACAAGTCGAAGAGCTCCGCGCGAGAGCCGTGCACCTCCGCCGCATATCCACCACGATCGGTTCCAGTCGCGCCCTCACCGTGTACAGCTTGGCTGGGTCGGGCACTTGGATCGGTCCCACGCCACAGTCGTGCAGCGATGCACTACTGGCCATTCGCCGACAACTGCAGGTAAACCAGCAGACACTGAACGACAAGGCCCGCTGCCTCGAACGGCAGGCTGACCAGCTCGAACGTCAGCCTCCGACCATCAGGCTCGCGTCGTAGTGGGATTGATGGCATTTGACCGCGCCCGCCTCGACTCGCTACGAGGCGGTATCGTCGCGGCGGTCGACGAATTGCGCGGCATTCGCAGCGACGATGACGCTGCCGCCGACGCGATGAGGGTCATCAGCGGCGCCTGCCGCACACTCGGCGACGTATGGCTGCCGCGGGTGCAGGGCATCCTCGACTCCACGGCGATGACATCGTGCCGCCGGGCCGCGATCGGCGTCGCCGACATCTCCCAGCGGCCGGCCCTGACGTACGTGCGTGATCCGGGCTGGGCGATGTCCGCCGACTCGCCCGGCGCGTATGGGCCACAGGTGCCGGGTCGGTTGAGCTTCGACGAGGTGCTGAGCGGCGTTCGGTCGGGGACGCTCGTCCCTATGGCTGCGCCGGTGGATGCACAAGGGCGTGCGGGCGCCCACTACACCTCGATCGCATTCGCATCCGGTGCCGGTAAGCCAGTTGGTCACGCGGACGTGACCCCGAACCTGCTGAAGGTGCTGGAATTCCTCTCTGACGGGCTGCCCATCGGATGGCGAGAACACAAGACGTTGACGATCACCTACTTGTCGAATGTGCGGGTCACGTCGAGCGTGCACGTGCTGTCGGCTTTCGATCGCGACGAAGGCCCAGAGACGCTGGTCGACCAGACACAGGAAGCGATCGTGTCCGGCTACATGATCGTCCTGGTCGATACCGCGACGGCCGAGGTCAGTGCATCGATCGGACCCGATACACAAGACCCCACACAGAACGCCGAGCTCATTTCAGAAACATCGTCGTCGTACACAGGCATGTTCTATCCCGACTCGCCACCCGACTTTCAACCGATCACTCACCAGGCGCGCTTCGTGGGCGCACCGGAGTGGACCTTCACGAAGTCGAATGGGCCGATGGTGGAGGGATGGGGCACATGGGGACCGTGAAGGCCCATCGACCAGCACCTCTTCATGCACTGCCGCTGACTCAGGCACAATGCAGGGATGCAGATCGACACGCTGCGGTCGCTGCCACGGCCACTCGCCTACGTCCTGCCAGGAGGTGGCGCGCTTGCCGCCTACCAGGTAGGCGTGCTCGACGCACTGACCGCTGCCGGGCTGCGACCCGACCGGCTGATCGGCGTGTCGGCCGGTGCAATGAACGCAGCGCTGTTCGCCTGGTCGAGCGATGACGAAGGCGTGCGCCGACTGA
>JAYTZE010000391.1:0-1572 GCA_043742385.1 Ilumatobacteraceae bacterium | reverse complement strand
CGTCGATATTGGGACGCCGCAATCGTTCGGGCTCGGTGGGTGACTTGGTGGTGATGATCTGGGCAAGCTGGATCGTCGAAAGCGCCGCTGTGCCTTGCGCATACAGCGGCACGTCGTCGATACCCAGCACGTCGCGAGGCAAGGTGACCTGCGCCGCGGGCACGTCGGCCAGGAATGCAGCGAACTCGTCGCGGCTCATGACCGCGCTGAAATCGATGGTGAGGTTGATCGCCGATTCGAGATCAACACGAAGCTCGTTCTCGCCGCCCAGAGCGTAGGCGTCGTGCAACGACCGCAATAGCTCGCCGGAGCCAGTATCGGCGTCGATCGGAACCGACACGATGCTGCCGCCCCGTTGGTCGTAGCCGGCGGCGGTGGTATCCGCATCCGGAGCGAGCACGAACACGGTCACGCTCGTCAGTTCGTTGGTGTCGCTGACCGTCGCCAGCATTGCGGTCGGTGTCTGGGGAAAGTTCTGCTCGGGCAGCACCCCCGCCAGCGCATTCTTGCCGGCAGTGGAGTTACTGATCGCCTTGGCCCCCACATACAACAGGGTCGGTGCGGCGATGGCCGCAACCACGCCAGCGCCCAGCGCCGCCAAGGTCTGCCACCGGCGGCGCGATGAAAGTGCCGTCACGCCGCGTTCCGGTACAGCTTGCGGACCGCGATGATATCGAGCACAGGCTCGGTCACCAGATAGTCGAGCGGTCGACCGTCGCGCACTCTGGCCCGAAGATCGGTACTCGACACCTCGAGTCGGGGCACCTCGACACGTAGCCAATCGAACCCGGCGGGCAACTCGACCGGCGCGCCGGGCCGGTCGATCACGACAAGATGCGAGTGGGCAACGACTTCTTCATGGCGCTCCCACGACGTGAGCCCAGCCGCAGCGTCGTCGCCGACGATGGTGAACAACTCGGCCTCGGGATAGATGTCGACCAAGCCGGCAAGCGTGTCGGCGGTGAAACTGGGCCCCCCACGGCGAATCTCGGCGTCGCCGGCGACCAGCCCGTCAACGTCGGCCACTGCTGCTTCGACCATTGCCAACCTGTCCTCCGGCGGCGAGATCGCCCTCGTTCCCCGCTTCTGCCACGGGGAGTTGGCCACCATCAGCACAACGGCGTCGAGAGCGAGCGCATGGCGCACGTTGACCGCTGTCACCAGGTGGCCGACATGAGGCGGATCGAACGTGCCACCGAATAGTCCGATTCGCAGGGGCACGGAAGCCAAGTCTAGGTCGGCGAAGCAATACCACGCAGGCAGCTGTGACCTGCGTATATCTTGACGAGAAACGGGGTATTGACATGACAAAGTCGCGCCGATGTAGTACTGTTGCCCGTTCCCCCCTTTCTGACCCCCCAATTTTACCGACAACGAGCGAACCGGCCCCAGACTGCGAGCCGTGTACCTCCCCGGAAGATCAACGAAGTGCCGATCCCCCGGCGTGCCCTCGGACACGTGTCAACCGGCACAGTATGCCCCCGGAATATGCGATCCCACAAAGAAGTTGAGAACAATTGCCATGAATGACTCTATCGGTCTCTACCTGAATGACATCGGAAAGGTGTCGCT